>NZ_JBEPWZ010000007.1:0-34166 GCF_041642155.1 Fodinibius sp. | reverse complement strand
TAAAGACCTCCATAACGCGTCCCGTCGCCGGCTCAGACAATCGCGCGGCCAACGCCAGTTCTCCGCTGGCCTTGTTCAATACAAAGTTGTGATCATAGCCTCCCACATGCTCGAGCTGCCGGTTGTCTGCATCGATGCGCGCGCCGATAGAGGTGGTTTCGGTAAAGTCGAAGGGCGTTCCCTGTACCTCCCGAAGCTCACCGGTGGGTATGGCCGTTGAATCCACGGGCGTATACTGGTCGGCGTCCACAAAAAGCTCGTGATCCAGGATATCGCCGCTGCCTTCGCCGGCCAGGTTAAAAAACGCGTGATTCGTCATATTCAAGATGGTGGGCTTGTCGGTACGGGCGCTGTACTCCAGCTTCAGCTCATTGTTATCCGTCACGGTATAGACGACCGTCACTTCGAGGTTGCCGGGGTAGCCCCCCTCCCCGTCTTCGGAAAAATAACTCAGCTCCAGTGTCTGCCCGTCAACCTGCCGGGCATCCCATACCTGGTGCCGGAACCCTTCGGTTCCCCCGTGGATAGAGTGCTCACCATTATTCTTGTCCAGGTAGTAGGTGCTGTCATCGAGCGTAAACTGTGCATTGGCAATGCGGTTGGCATAGCGTCCCATCGTTGCCCCGAGCGAAGCGATGCCATCGAGGTACTCCTGGGCGGTTTCGTATCCCAGCACCACATCTCCCAGCGTTCCTTCGCGATCGGGCACCAGCAGCGACACAATTTTGCCCCCGTAGTTGGTAATCTGGACCTTCATCCCCTGCTCATTTGCCAGGGTATACAGGTCTACCTGCTTGCCGTCATGCTGCACCTGAAAATCCGCCTGTTTTACCGGCACGTACTCCGGAGATTCTTCCGCACACGAGATAAAGCTGACGATGATCAAATAAAGAGTGGCAGAGCGAAGATATGAATACATAGATAGTAATAGATATTGGATTAGCTGAATAATTTGAATATGAATGATCCCGGCAGTCGGTCGGGCGTGGCAAAACAGGACTCAAATCGCTTGGCTTTCATTTCCATTCTCAGAGTCCGATTACCGGTATAATATAACAGAAATTGTATTAGTGGAAAGAGCTTCCCGGTATTTATCGCTCCCATATAATACTCCTCTTTCAACACTCCCCTTATAATACCCCTCCTACAATACTCTCCGGGCGGCCAGGTATCGATCCGCCCAGTATTCCCCGGACAGCTCGCTGATAGTCACCCCCTGCGAGGTGGAAGCATGTAAAAATTCCTCCCGGTCCACCATAATACCGACATGCAGGCGGTTCCGGCCGGTCCGGAAGAATATGAGATCGCCGGTCCGCACCCCTGCCCTTCGGACCCCTTCCCCGACATTAAGCTGGGTTCTCGTATTGGTGGGCAGGTCCATATCAAAGTAATCCGCGAAAACGATATTGATGAACATGGAGCAGTCCACCCCGCTTTCCGATGCGCCTCCCAGGCGGTAGGGCGTTCCCTTCCATTCGCGGTATGCCTGCATCAGCGAAGCCTGGGTCCCGTTCACCGCAGACACGCTCATGGCGGACGGCGGGCGGGACGATTCCCTGTCGGCTGCGGCAACGGTATCGGGGGCGTTGCCGGCCCCGGATGCAGCTGTGGCGGACGGGGGACGGGCGGACTGTTTGACCGCTCCGCACCCGGCTGAGAGCGCTGCCACACACAACAAAATCACTGTTTTCTTCGCAGATACCATAAAACGGATGATTTAGAACTTAAACTACTCCCCTAAATAATCTATATTTAAAGGCATAATTACAATGACAAAATGAAAGCAGCTATTGAACTATGCAACTTTTGGTGAATATTGATCATGTCGCCACGCTCCGGAATGCCCGGGGCGAGGGGTATCCGGACCCTGTGAAAGCGGCGGCAGTTTGTGAGAAAGCCGGGGCCTCCGGTATTGTTTTCCACCTGCGCAGCGACCGCCGGCATATTCGTGATGAAGATGTCTATGCGTTAAAGCAGAGTGTCACGGGAACCCTGGATTTTGAGATGGCCGCCAGTAAAGAGATGCTGGATATTTCAAGGGACATAAACCCGCACCTGGTCACCCTCGTGCCGGAAAGCCGCGAGGAGCTGACCACCGAGGGCGGGTTGCGAATGGAAAAAGTATTCGACGACTTTCAACAGCGCGTATTTCCCCGGTTCCGTGAAACCGATATCAAGATCAGCCTTTTTATCGACCCGAACAGGGAAGATATCGAGCTGGCCGGTGAGCTGGGGACCGATATCATAGAGCTGCATACCGGGACCTATGCCAACGCGGAAACCGAAGAAGCCCGCCAACAGGAACTGCGGCGGCTGAAAGAAGGGGCCGTACGGGCGCACGAGCTGGGCATTGAGGTCAATGCCGGACACGGACTGAACCTCGACAACCTGAAACCGCTGGTGGAAACCGTGCCGCACCTCAACGATATCAGCATCGGACACGCGCTCGTTTCGTCGGCCCTCTATTACGGGCTGGAAACAACGGTGAAGAAATTTTTGAACATCATGAACTAATCCCATGGCACCCTCACCCTCATTCTCATTCTTTTTACAACAGGCATATCACCATGGAAAATCCACCAGGCCATAAATCGGGCTACGTAGCTATTATCGGCAAGCCGAATGCGGGCAAATCGACGCTCATGAACCGATTGCTGGGCAGCAAGGTATCGATCACAACCCACAAGCCGCAGACCACCCGGCACCAGATCCTGGGCATCCATTCGGAAGACGACCTGCAGATTATTTTCCTGGATACCCCCGGCGTCATCAACCCGCGGTATGAGTTGCAGAAAGCCATGATGAAGACCGTCGACCGCGCCCGCACCGATGCGGATATCATCCTGCTTATTGTGGATGTCACCGACTATGAGGTACCGGGACGGATTTTCGAGATGCTCTCGTCGCTGAAGGGAAAAAAGATCTTCCTGGTGATCAACAAGATTGATAAAACCTCTGAGCAGCAAACGGAAGTCGTAGCCAAAAACATTCAGGAGAAATTCGACTTTGACGACACCCTGTTGGTCTCGGCCCTCAACGGGGAGGGACTTCAGGAGCTGATGGACACCATCAAAGCCAACATCAGGGAGGGACCGCCTTTCTACCCGAAGGATATGCTCAGCGAGCAGCCGGTCCGCTTTTTTGTGGCGGAGATGATTCGCGAGCAGCTCTTTTTGCGCTACCACCAGGAAATCCCCTACTCCTCGACGATTGAGATCGTGCAGTACGACGAGCGCGACGACCTGGATTATATAAGCGCGGATATTATTGTGAACCGGGACTCCCAAAAAGGGATTCTCATCGGCAAAGGCGGCAAGGCCATCAAACAACTGGGCCGGAGTGCCCGCGAGGTGATCGAGGATTTTGTCGAGAAAAAGGTGTATTTGGACCTGCACGTCAAAGTGCGCGACAAGTGGCGGGAAGATCCCAACCGCGTGCGGCATTATGGATATTAAGGTTATTAATATTAGTTAGAAGGTTTTGAAAAACCATACTACTACCTCTATTCGATTCGGGCTATTCCTGCTGCTGTCTGTTGCCCTTGCGTGGCCGGCGGACGGGCAGGAGAATGGCGCTCCTCCCGCCACCCGGGCAGACACCCTTCGCGGGTCCATCACCCCCCAGCGGGCCTGGTGGGACGTCACCTACTACGATCTCCATGTCGCCGTCCAGCCGGAGGACTCTTCCGTCAGCGGGTACAACAGCATCACCTACCGGGTAATAGGGTCCCCCCGGAAGCTGCAAATAGATCTTCAGCCGCCCCTCGAGATCGAACGGGTGACCCAGGACGGGCGGGAGCTGGCCCGCCAGCGGGCAGGCAACAGCAGTGCCTATTTTGTGGAGGTCCCGGGTACCCTGAGCCGCGATTCCCTCTACACCCTTTCCGTCCATTACCGCGGGCAGCCCAAAGTAGCGGAAAATCCGCCCTGGGACGGGGGATTTATCTGGGCGGAGGACCCCCGGGGCAACCCCTGGATCGCAACCGCCAACCAGGGTTTGGGGGCCAGCGCCTGGTGGCCGAACAAAGATCATCAAACGGCCGAACCCGACAGCATGAGTATCCACATAACCGTACCCGATCCGATGGTAAACGTATCCAACGGGCGCCTCCGGGATACCACCCGGCACGATAATGGCACGACCACCTGGAGCTGGTTTGTCTCCAATCCCATCAATAATTATAACATCGCCGTCAATGCCGGCCATTACGTGAACTTCAGCGATACTTTTGAGGGCGCGGGCGGCCGGCTTGACCTGGATTACTGGGTGCTGGAGCAAAACCTGGACAAGGCAAGGGAGCAGTTCCAGCAGGTAAAGCCGATGATGCGGTGTTTTGAGGACTGGTTCGGTCCCTACCCTTTTTATGAAGACAGTTACAAGCTGGTGGAAACGCCCCACCTGGGCATGGAGCATCAAAGTGCCGTCGCCTATGGCAACCATTTTCAAAACGGCTATATGGGAGAGGATCTTTCCGGCACGGGGTGGGGACTCAAATGGGATTTTATCCTCATTCACGAGTCGGCCCACGAGTGGTGGGGCAATAACATCACGACCAAAGATATTGCGGATATGTGGGTCCACGAGGGCTTTACCAGCTATGCCGAGTCCATATACACCGAGTGCCGGTTTGGGAAACAGGCCGCTGCGGAATATACCAGGGGCCTGCGCGACAGAATCCGGAACAGGCGGCCGGTTACCGGGCGATACGGGCTCAATGACGAGGGGTCGGGGGACATGTACTACAAGGCCCATAATATGCTGCATATGATTCGCCATATCATTGATGACGACTCCGCCTGGAAAGACATTCTACGCGGGCTCAATAAAACGTTTCGTCATCAAACCGTTACGGCCGGCCAGGTGGAGCGATATATCATCCGTCACTCGGGCCGGGAGCTGGATGACCTCTTTGACCAGTACCTGCACTACGGCGGGCTCCCGGTCCTCCGGTATTATATTGATGATCTCAACCGCCTGCACTATCGCTGGAAGGCGGACCTCCCCCATTTTGACATGCCGCTGAAGGTGCGGGTAGCGGGCGAGGAATACTCGTTTATCTATCCCGTATCCGAACGGTGGAAGACGCTCCGGCTGCGGGACACTGACAAGCTGGAGGTGGACCCGAATTTCTATATCCGGACCGATTCCCTTTCGGGACCGTAGTTGGTTTCAGTCCTTTTATCTTACTTATCTGAGGCCTATGAATAGCCAGGGTTTTGTTCAATACCAATAGCCTGAGTGATATGAGAGAACACCCGTTTTGCAAAGGTCTCCAATGTATTTTAGGATCATATGAAAAAATAAAGATCCTAACTGCGCATGAACGCCGGCGGGGGCAGTCACCCTTTTAATCTGCAACCGATGTAGAAATCTCTGCAACCGGTGTAGAAATCCCGGTCCGCCGGGAATGAAAAAGAAGGGTTAAACTGTTATTAATACTTGTATGGTTTCCAAAAAACATTTATGTTAGCCTTGAAATTATAAACAGATGTCCGATGATACGAATAGTCAACCATATTACCTGCTGCCGGATGTGTATTTCTCGGTTTTGTATGCCTTGCACACATCCGAAGGACTGATTCGTTTCATTTGTTTGAACCAAATTGAAGGCCCTTCGGAAAAATCCCGGAGGGCTTTTTTTATGCACTGTTCTTTTTAATTACTGAGCATTGTTATCAAGAAAGGCTGAGGGAACAGGCCCGAAGACGCCTTAGCAACCGCTCTGCCCGGCGCATGTTAACGTTTAATTAATTAAATTGATATGCCGGGGCGAAAGGTGCTACGTCCTGCTCCAGTAGTCCGGAGGAAGATAAATAAAGAGACTTAATTCAGCGACAGACCATGACTGAAAAGCCTCTCCCCATATCTTCGCCCGGGAAGCAAGATTTGGAGAGAGGCTTTTTTATTGGACTGAATGTTACTGTTAATGTTAACGAAACGGACCCAAAAAAACAACGGAATGCGAACTACTTTTAACAACTGGTATGACGACAAGATGCGCGCCACGGAAGCACTAAGTGCTGAAACCGACCGCGCAGAAAAAACGTTGGAAACCACGTCAACCATTGCTATTGTCGGACTTTCCCGCAGTTTTCACAAAGACAGCCAGTTTGTTGGGCGGTACCTGCAGAATGCCGGCTACGACATCGTCCCCGTAAATCCCAATGCAAACAGGATTCTCGGCGAAAAATCATATCCGGATCTTCTAAGCATCCCGTTTCCCATTGATGTGGTCGATGTTTTTCTGCCTCCCGGAGTGCTTTCGAAAGCGGTGGATCAGGCCCTGGAAATGGACCCCCGGCCCAAAGCGATATGGCTGCAGCTGGGAACCGGCCAGAACCCCGAAGAGGAGGAAAAGGTCAGCGGATCCGGTATTGAACTCTACCAAAATCGCTGTATCAAAGTGGACCACCAGTTCCTGATTCGGCCTAAAAAACAAGCAAACACAATATCTGAAACTTAATCCATACAACCATGAGTAATAACGGAGAAGAGCGTACCTTTAATTTTGAGACCCTGCAGCTTCACGCAGGCCAGGAACCTGATCCTACAACCGGCTCTCGTGCTGTTCCCATCTATCAAACGACCTCCTACCAGTTTGACGATACCGAACACGCTGCCACCCTCTTTGCCCTCAAGGAGTTTGGCAATATCTATACCCGCATCATGAATCCTACCAGCGATGTGTTTGAAAAACGCATCGCCGCCCTGGAAGGAGGCGCGGCGGCGGTAGCTACGGCGTCGGGACAATCAGCGCAGTTCATGAGCATCGCGACGATCGCACAGGCCGGTGACAATATCGTATCTACTCCCTTTCTCTATGGTGGAACCTATAACCAGTTCAAGGTAACCCTCCCGCGTCTCGGTATCGATGTAAACTTCGTTGAAGAAGATACGCTTGAAAGCTACGAGGCAGAAATTGATGAAAATACCAAGGGGATCTATGTAGAATCGATCGGAAACCCGCGCGGCAACGTGCCCGATTTCGAGGGGTTGTCTGAGCTCGCGCAAAAACACGGCATCCCGCTGATCGTGGACAACACCTTCGGGGCCGCCGGCGCCATCTGTCAGCCGATAAAATACGGGGCCAACATTATTACGGAATCGGCGACCAAATGGATCGGGGGACACGGGACCAGTATTGGCGGTGTGATCGTGGATGCGGGGAACTTTGACTGGGGCAACGGTAACTTCCCGCTCTTCACGGAACCTTCTCCCGCGTATCACGGTCTTAATTTCTGGGAAACGTTCGGTCCCGACGGACCGTTTGGCAATATTGCCTTTGCTATCCGGGCGCGCGTGGAAGCGCTGCGGGATTTCGGGTCGGCGCCCTCTCCTTTCAACAGTTTCCTGCTTCTGCAGGGACTTGAAACGCTCTCGCTGCGCACCGAACGGCATTGCGAAAATGCACTGAAGCTGGCCAAATGGCTGCAGCAGCAGGATGCGGTGGAATGGGTACAGTACACCGGACTGCCCGACCACCCGTACCACGAGCGTGCCCAAAAGTACCTGAAGCCCGGGCAATTCGGAGCGGTTCTTTCTTTTGGCGTGAAAGGCGGATTTGACCCGGCCCGCTCCTTCATTGAAAACGTAGAGCTTGCCAGTCACCTGGCCAATGTGGGAGATGCCAAAACACTGGTTATCCATCCCGCTTCCACGACGCACCAGCAGCTGAGCGAGGCTGAACAGGCTTCCAGCGGTGTGAAGCCGGATCTTATCCGTGTTTCTGTCGGTATCGAGCATATCGATGATATCATTGAAGATTTCGACCGGTCATTCAAACAGCTTGAAGTAACCGCATAACCCACAGGCAGCGCCCTGCAGCACCGGCGGCAGGGTCTGTTTTAAAACGAACAACTAACCCTTATTACATGAGTACTACTGTTAAAGAAAAACAAAACCTCGACCAAAACGTCATCCAGGCTGTGCAGGCCCTCGCCAAAGAGATCAACAGCAATCCCGAAAAAGCGAATGTGTCTTTTAAGACCGAGTCCAAACTTGAAAAGGGACTTCAGTCTGAAATCAATGTGCGGGAATTTCAGTTTGTCTCTGACGAACCGGAAAGCCTCGGCGGTACCAACCGGGGCGCAACACCCGTGGAGTACGTATTGGCCGCATTGGCTGCCTGTCAGGAAATCGTGATCAAGGCACATGCCCTGGCCCTCGGCATCAACGTAAAGTCGGTTACCGTAAAGACAACCGGTAACCTGGACCTGCGCGGCTTCCTGAATCTATCGGATGACGCCCGGCCCGGGTTTAATGACGTGAACCTCATTACGGAAATTGAAACAGACGAAACGGATGAGAAAAAGTTAAATCAGCTTGAAGAAATTTCCTTCAAAAACTGTCCGGTTCTGGACATCATAGAAAACCCCGTACGGGTTGAAGGAACCGTCAATTTCGTCAACTGAGCAACCATATATATAATGAATGTGTTACATCCGCCGGGCGACCTTGTTGTCTGACAGATATATCTTATTATGAACAAAGGCGTACAACAACACAAGCTAAAAGAACCTTTCGTCACCGAGTCGGGTTATGCCATCCCGGAACCCCTCGTGGCGTACCAGACATGGGGCGAGCTGAACAACGCCCGGAATAATGTCTTTCTTGTTTGTCACGCGCTTACCGGCAATACGGCCGTGGACGAATGGTTCGGCGGATTGTTTGGTCCGGGCAAAACGCTTGACCCCGAACAGCAGTTTATTATCTGCATCAATTCGCTGGGCAGCTGTTACGGTACCAGCGGACCCACAAGCCAAAACCCGGAAACCGGCCGGCCGTATCGCATTGATTTCCCGGAAATTACGATCCGGGATATGGTCCGCCTGCAACAGAAACTGCTCGACGAACTCCAAATTACCGGCATTGAACTGGTCATTGGCGGGTCCATGGGCGGCATGCAGGCCCTGGAGTGGTGCATTATGGACGATCGTCCCCGGTCCGCGGTCTTTGTCGGCATGGGCAAGGCCCACAGCCCGTGGGCTATCGGAATCAGCCATACCCAGCGACAGGCCATCTACAATGATCCGAACTGGAAGGAGGGCTACTACAGCGCCGACCAACCCCCCAAAAAAGGATTGGCGCTGGCCCGCATGATTGCCATGCTCAGCTACCGGTCCGATGCGGATTACGAAAATAAATTCGGCCGGCTGCCCCAGGAAGACGGGGATCAGTTCCAGGTAGAGTCGTACCTCAACTACCAGGGACAAAAACTGGTGGAACGGTTCGATGCGGTCTCATATGTACGGCTCAGCCAGGCGATGGACAGCCATGATGTGGCCCGCAATCGATCATCGTACCAGCGGGTATTGGGACAACTGGACATCCCCGCCCTGGTGATCGGTATCGACACCGACCTGCTCTACCCGGTGCAGGAGCAACAGGAACTGGCCAAGCTGTTGCCCGACGCCCGCTACCGTGAGATTCGTTCGGCTCATGGCCATGATGCTTTTCTGATGGAGTTTGAACAGATGAACGATATTATCACGTCCTTTATAACTGAAACACCAAAACCAACGCTCTCTTCCTGACGATGAAGCAACTTCCGATACATATTTTAAAATTTGGCGGCACTTCGCTGCAGAATGCCGCTTTTATTGAGCAGGCTGCCGGGGTAGTCATTGAGCGGTCGGAATCGGCCCGTCCTTTTGTGGTCGTTTCCGCCCTGAAAGATGTCACTGATGCCCTGATCGCTCTGGCGGATGATCCCGGCGGGGCGGCGCAACGGATCCATCGCCTGGAGCAGAAGCACCTGGAGCTGTTCGATCAGCTGGCAGGGAATGGGGCGGAGAACCCGCGCAGGCAACAGCTGCAGGCCCTGTTTGAAGAGCTCGGGGAGACCGCCCGTGACAGGCAGCTGCGCAACAGTGACCGCCGGGCCTGGAAAGACCGTATTCTCTCGGTGGGAGAGCGGGCCTCCGCTCTTATTTTTGCCGCAGCCCTCTCCAGGCGAGGCCTGGATGCGGAAGCTTTTGAAGCCCACCAGTTTATTAAGACGGACTCTACGTTTGGACAGGCACAGGTGCAGCCTGCGGCCACGCGGGAACTCGCCCGCAAGTTTTTACAGAATCCTGCCGCGATCCCCGTCATTACCGGCTTTATCGGTTCCGACGCTCACCAGCGTATCACCACCCTGGGACGCTCGGGATCTGATTACACCGCCGGTCTTATAGCCGACGCTCTTGAGGCCGATCACCTGGAAATATGGACGGATGTCAACGGCGTGCTGTCGGCCGACCCCCGGTGGGTGCCCACCGCCCGGCCGATCGATGAGCTCAGCTTTGCAGACATCGGGGAGCTTTCGGCCCACGGGGCCAAAGTGATTCACCCCAAAACGATACGGCCTATTACGAACAAGAATACCACGGTGCTGGTAAAAAACAGTTATAACCCTTCGCACCCGGGCACGCGCATCCACGACGACCATCAATCCAACGGGGCCTTCAAAACCATCACGGTTACGGGTCCCTTTACCCGGCTGCAGGTTGAAGATCGATTCGGCTGGGACCTGCTGCAGGAACTGAAGGGCTACCTGAAAGACCAGCCGGACGACGAAGCGATCTCCTTTCACCGCAGTTCTTCTTTTGAACCTGCGCGCTTTCTCATCCGGCAGCCGCTCTTTGAGGACGCCCGCGAACTGATCGAGCAGTGGGCCGGGGAGCGGGATATTGCGCTCCATCCCAAAGAACATATCTACAAAGTTAAAAAATTCAGCAATCACTTCCGGGAAGGCGAACGGCTGACCAAACGAATCTGGGATCTGCTGGCTTCAAAAAATTTGCAGCCACTGCATATTAACAGGAACAGCGACGAACGGTTTATTTCATTCCTGTTTGAAAAGGACGAAGCGCGCCGTGCAGCCCGCCTGCTCAACGATTACCTGCAGCACAAGCAAACGACGGTCGATCTTTTCGTAGCGGGAACGGGTGCGGTGGGACAGACGCTGCTTCAACAGCTCACCACCGCTGGTACGGAGGATTTCCATTTCCGGTTGCTGGGAACGTGCAACAGCCGGCACGCGCTGTGGGACGACCGGGGACTCGATATATCCGGGGGAGCGCCGGACTGGTCCGATGCCGACGAGACAGACTGGCCTCAACTGGTGGACAAGCTTACCCAGTCGTTCCGGCACAACATTATTTTTGTGGACGCCACCGGCAGCGAGGAAGTCGCACGCCTGTATCCCAGGCTCTTTGCCAGCGGGATCCATGTCGTTACCCCCAGCAAGCTGGCAAATACCTTTGAACAGTCATTCTTTGACAAGCTTCAAAAAGAGGCACGGCAAAATAACGCCTCTTTTCGATACGAAACGACCGTCGGGGCGGGACTTCCTGTCATCGCTACGCTCGAGGATCTGCAGGACAGCAACGACGAAATTCGGGAAATATCGGGGGTGGTTTCCGGTACGATGACCTACCTGTTTAATCAGCTCGAACAGGGCATCCCGTTTAGCAAGGCCATCATCAGGGCACGTGAACTCGGGTATGCGGAGCCGGATCCCCGCGACGACCTGTCCGGAGAAGATGTAGCCCGCAAATTTTTGACGCTGGCCCGCACCCTGGGCATGAAAATAGAGCGCGAAGAACTGCAGGTCGAATCGCTCATTCCCGAAGAACTTGCAGAAGTCGATAAATCAGCCTTTCTTACACGCTTGAAAAAATACGACGAACATTGGCAGCAGCGAATGCTGGAAGCTCAAAATAAAAATGAAACGCTACGATACACGGGACAATTAGTTGAGGGAAAAATTTCTATAGGTATTGAATCCATTCCCGTAAATTCACCCATTGGGCAGTTAAAGGGAACAGATAATCTTATCCAGATTTTTTCTACCTTCTACAACCAGACGCCGTTGGTCATCCAGGGTCCGGGCGCGGGAAAAGAGGTAACGGCCGCGGGCGTACTCAGTGATATTATGAAAACGGCTAAACGACTTAAGTAAGTACATTTATTTTTTTTTGCAATTTCAATAACGATAACCTAACCTAAAATGATGTCTTCTGACCAGGGTTTATACCAATCCCACCATGAACATGATGCATGCGGAATTGGATTTGTAGTCAACATTCAGGGAAAACAATCCCACCAAATTGTGGAACAGGCGCTCACTGTTCTCCACAACCTCGATCACCGGGGCGCCACCGGCAGTGAAAAGAATACCGGCGACGGCGCCGGCATTTTACTACAGATTCCCCACAAATTTTTGGATGATTCCTGCCAGGGCTTGGGCATAACCCTGCCCGGACGGGGGCAGTATGGGGTGGGTATGATCTTTTTGCCGCCGGGACGCGAAGAACGGCTGGCCTGCGAAAAAGTCATCAAAGAAGTAGTCAAAGAAGAAGAGCAGGAAGTCCTGGGATGGCGCAAGGTGCCGACCGACAATTTTTACCTGGGCCAGTCTGCCAAGGACGCCGAGCCTTCGGTCCGCCAGTTGTTTATCGGTCGAAGCCCGGACATCCGGACCGAGCTTGAATTTGAGCGCAAGCTGTATGTCATCCGCCGAAAAATCACCAAAAGAATTGAAAACAGCGATCTTGCGGACAAGGAATACCTGTATATCAATAGTCTCTCCTCGCGCACGATCATCTACAAGGGGATGCTGACGTCAACCCAGCTGAAGGATTTTTACCCGGATCTGACTGATCCGAAAATGGAATCGGCCCTTGCGCTGGTGCACTCCCGGTTCAGCACCAACACCTTCCCCAACTGGAAGCTCGCCCACCCGTTTCGCTATCTTATTCACAACGGGGAGATCAATACGCTGCGCGGCAACCAGAACTGGATGCACGCCCGCGAGGCACAGCTCTCCACGGATCTGTTTGACGTGGATATGGATACCCTCACGCCCATCATTCAGGAAGACGGAAGCGACTCGGCCAAATTTGACAACTGCCTCGAGTTCCTGCTGCTCAGCGGACGCTCACTGCCCCATGCCATGATGATGATGATTCCCGAGCCCTGGGAAAAGCATGAGAGCATGGATGACGAGATGAAGGCGTTTTACGAGTACCACAGCTGCCTGATGGAACCCTGGGACGGTCCGGCTTCCATCGCATTTACGGACGGCAAAATGGTGGGCGCTACGCTCGACCGCAACGGCCTTCGTCCCTCCAGGTACTATGTCACCAGCGATGACATGATCGTACTTTCGTCCGAGGTGGGCGTGCTGGACATCCCCCCCGAGGATATCGTTTATAAAGACCGGCTGCAACCCGGACGCATGCTTCTTATCGACACCCAGGAGGGACGCATCAAAAGTGATGAGGAGATCAAGCACCAAATAGCGCGAGAGTATCCCTATCGGGAATGGCTGGACGAAAACCTGATCGATTTTCATGATCTTCCCTACAACTACCAGGAAGAGCCTGAGAACTCGCACGAGGACATTATACAGCGTCAAAAGGTATTCGGCTATACCTACGAAGATCTGAATGTCAATGTGGGACCGATGGCCGAAAATATGCTGCAGCCGGTGGGAGCCATGGGCAACGACGCCCCCATAGCCGTGCTCTCGAACGAACCGCAGCTGCTCTACAACTATTTCAAGCAGCTGTTCGCCCAGGTCACGAATCCGCCGATCGACCCCATCCGCGAAGAGCTGATTACGTCCACGGAGACCATCCTGGGTTCGGAAGGCAACATCCTGGAAACGACCGCCGAAAGCTGTCGCCAGATTCGCCTGAAAACGCCGGTCCTGAAGAACGAAGAGCTGGCACAGCTCAAGAATATCAATGACCTCTCGGGATTTAAAAGCAAGACCCTGCCAATCCTCTTTGACGTCAACAGGGGCGGCGAGGGACTGGAGGAAGCACTCGATGAGCTTTTTGCGGCGGCCGACAAGGCAGTTGAGGAAGGCGTCAATATCCTGATTCTCTCTGACCGCGACTTCAACCTTAAAAAGGCGCCGATACCGGCGCTGCTGGCCGTGGCCGGGCTTCACCATCATCTGATCCGCTCGGGCAACCGTACGAAAGTGGGACTGGTACTGGAGTCGGGAGAACCCCGCGAGACCCATCATTTCTGTACGCTGCTGGGCTATGGTGTGGAGGCCGTCAATCCCTATATGGCCTACGAAAGCCTTCACGACTTAATTCGCGAGGGACACCTTGACCTCTCATTCAAGCGGGCCCAGAAAGGGTACAACAAGGCGGTCGTCAAGGGTATTGTCAAAGTGATGTCGAAGATGGGTATCTCAACCATCAAGTCGTACCGCGGGGCTCAAATTTTTGAGGCGCTCGGCCTCGACAAGGAGCTGGTGGACAAATACTTTACGTGGACCGATTCGCGCATCGGCGGCATCGGGCTGGATACTATTGCCCTGGAAGCCAAAATGCGGCACCGGGAAGCCTACCCGAACTATCGCACCAATGGACAGGTTCTGGATGAGGGCGGCCAGTACAAATGGCGCAAGGGAAGTGAGTATCATGCCTACAACCCCAAGACCGTCCACACACTGCAGCTGGCCACCAAAAATGGCGACTATGAGCTCTACAAAGAATATTCAAACCTGATCGATGAGCAGTCGGATCCCCCGGCCGCGCTCCGGAGCCTGCTGAAGCTCAAGACGGACGAATCGGGGTCGATTCCCCTTGAGGAAGTGGAATCGGTCGAAGAGATCTGCAAGCGATTTAAAACCGGGGCTATGTCGTACGGCTCCATCAGCAAGGAGACCCACGAAGCGCTGGCCATTGCCATGAACCGGGTCGGCGGCAAAAGCAATACCGGCGAAGGAGGCGAGGATCCGTCCCGCTATACGCCCGACCCCAACGGCGATTCCAGGAACAGTGCCGTCAAGCAGGTGGCCTCCGGGCGATTTGGCGTGACCAGCGAATACCTGACGCAGGGCAAGGAAATCCAGATTAAGATGGCGCAGGGCGCCAAGCCCGGCGAGGGCGGCGAGCTGCCCGGACGCAAGGTCTATCCCTGGATCGCCGACGTGCGGCTTTCGACCCCGGGCGTGGGACTTATTTCACCGCCGCCGCACCACGACATTTATTCCATCGAGGACCTGGCACAGCTTATTCACGACCTCAAGAATGCCAACAAGGACGCGCTTATCAATGTTAAGCTGGTCTCTGCAGTGGGGGTCGGCACCATTGCCACCGGCGTTGCCAAGGGACACGCCGATGTCATCCTGATCAGCGGCCACGACGGCGGAACGGGGGCCTCTCCGCAGACCAGCATCAAGCATGCGGGACTGCCCTGGGAGCTGGGACTCTCCGAGACCCACCAAACGCTGGTACTGAACGACCTGCGAAGCCGCGTAACGCTTGAAACAGACGGGCAGATTAAAACCGGGCGGGATATCGCCGTTGCGGCACTGCTCGGCGCAGAGGAGTTTGGCTTCGGAACCAGCGCCCTCATTACCCTCGGCTGTATCATGATGCGGGTCTGCCACCTGGATACGTGTCCCGTGGGCATCGCTACCCAGAATCCCGAGTTGCGCCACAAGTTTACCGGGGACCCGGCCTACGTGGTCAACTTTATGAAATTCGTGGCACAGGAGCTGCGTGAGTACATGGCTGAGCTCGGTTTCCGCACCATCGACGAGATGATTGGCCGTACCGATAAGCTGGTTCAGGCGGAAACGGATCACTGGAAAGCCAGGCACCTGGACCTCTCGCCCATCCTGCACCGCCCGGAGATAGCGGAAAATGTAGGCACGCGCTGCATGATCTGCCAGAACCACGGGCTGGAAAATGCGCTGGATATCCAGACACTGATGGATATCTGCGAGCCGGCGCTTTCCGACGGAAAGAGCGTGCGCGCTACCCTGCCCATCAAAAATACCAACCGCGTAGTCGGGACCATTGTCGGCAGTGAAGTTACCCGCCGTTTTGGGTCCAAAGGACTGTCGGAAGACACCATCCATCTCAAGTTTGAAGGATCGGCGGGACAGAGTTTCGGGGCTTTTATCCCCAGCGGGATGACGCTCGAACTCGAAGGCGATGCCAACGACTACTTTGGCAAGGGTCTTTCGGGGGGCAAGCTGATATTGTATCCTTCTAAAAATGCCCGTTTCGATCCGGCGGAAAATATTATTGTCGGGAATGTTTCCTTCTATGGCGCGACCAGCGGACAGGCTTACATCCGTGGCAAAGCCGGCGAGCGGTTCTGCGTGCGAAACAGCGGACTTCATGCCGTGGTGGAATCGGTCGGCGATCACGCCTGCGAATACATGACCGGGGGACGTGTGGTCGTACTCGGGGAAACAGGACGTAATTTTGCCGCGGGGATGTCCGGCGGTATTGCCTACATTCTGGATCTCAATCAACAGTTCCATAAACGCTGCAATACCAACCGCGTCGTGCTGGAACAGCTTCGGGATGAAGACGAAATCGATCAGGTCTATGAAATGGTTCGCCGGCACGCCGAATACACCGATAGCCACCGGGGCTGGAGGGTCCTTGCCAAATGGGATGAAATGATTCACCGGTTTGTCAAGGTACTTCCCAAAGACTTTAAGAAGATGCAGCAATCGATTGAAAAGGCTCAACAAGAGGGTCTTGACAAGGATGAAGCCGAAATGGAGGCCTTTCTACAGAATAAATAAAAGCAGCTGGCAGGACGGTTGAATCTGACAGCACATCAGCGCAAGAAATTGAAATTAACAAAATTGTATCGAATACTATGGGTAAACCAACTGGTTTTATGGAGTTTGAGCGTAAAGAAGCTCCGGGCAGAGATCCCAAAAAGCGAGTAGAGGACTGGGATCAACTGCATGAACATTTAACGGAAGAAGAACTTCAGCAGCAGGGGGCCCGGTGTATGGACTGTGGAATTCCTTTCTGCCAAACCGGTGAAGACAAGAAGGGCCGTACCATGGGCTGCCCCGTGCATAACCTGATCCCGGAATGGAATGACCTGGTTTACAAAGGCAAATGGAAAGAGGCGCTGCACCGCCTGCATAAAACCAATAATTTTCCGGAGTTTACCGGCCGGGCGTGCCCGGCCCCCTGCGAAGGCTCCTGCGTGCTCGGGATCATCGAACCTCCCGTGGCGATCAAAAATATTGAGCAGGCTATCATCGACAAAGGCTTTGAAGAGGGATGGGTTCAGCCCCATCCGCCGGAAAGCCGCACCGGCAAGAAAGTGGCTGTTGTGGGCTCCGGTCCCGCCGGTCTCTCCGCCGCGGCGCAAGCAAACAAGGCCGGCCACCATGTGACCGTCTACGAGCGGGATGAGCGTATCGGGGGGTTGCTGATGTATGGCATCCCCAACATGAAACTGGAGAAGTCCGTCGTGGAACGCAGGATTGACCTCCTGAGAGAAGAAGGAATCGAATTTGTTACCGGGACGGAGATCGGGACCGATATTCCCGCACCTGAGCTGACCAAAAAATATGACGCGGTCATCCTGGCCGGCGGAGCGACGAAACCGCGGGATCTGAAGATCGAAGGCCGCGATCTTGACGGGATTCATTTTGCGATGGACTTCCTGCACGCCAATGTGGAGAAACTGCTGGACGACGAGCACAAAAAGGAGTTCATTTCTGCCGGGGATAAGGATGTAATTGTCATCGGCGGGGGCGACACCGGCACCGACTGCGTAAGCACTTCGATGCGGCACGGATGCAAAACGCTGACCCAGTTCGAAATCCTGCCGAAGCCGCCCGAGAGCCGGGGTGAGGACAACCCGTGGCCCGAATGGCCTCACATTTATAAAGTGGACTATGGCCAGGAGGAGGCCAAGGCCCGTTTTGGAGACGACCCACGGGAATACCAGGTGATGACCAAAAAATTTGTGGGGGACGGAGAAGGGAACGTCAAGGAATTACATACGGTTCGCATTGAATGGAAAACCAATGAAGACGGACGTAAAGTGCCCGAGGAGATCCCCGGTACGGAAAAAGTTTGGAAAGCCGACCTTGTGCTGCTCGCCATGGGCTTCCTGGGGCCGGAAAACCCGGTACTGGAACAGCTCGAAGTAGAACGGGACGAGCGCTCCAACGCCAAAGCGGAGCACGGCGATTACCACACCAGCGTAGATGGCGTTTTTGCCGCCGGCGACATGCGGCGGGGACAAAGCCTGATTGTCTGGGCGATCAACGAAGGGCGCGGGGCCGCACGCGAATGCGACCGGTACCTGATGGGGACCACGGAACTGCCCTGACCGGGGTTATTGGTGTTCATTACCGGTTGCCGGTTAGTTGGGCGGGATCCCCCGCCTGTCCCTTAACCTTTCTCTCCCACACTCTACCACCCTGTACCCTTTTTTGGACATTGACCTACCGGGCCAAACCCATTTCTTTTCCTTAACCCGGGTTTATCACTAAAAAATTCGGGGTACATCCCTCCCCTTCGAAGCCTTGCCCCCCTCTCCCCGGCCCCGTTCCCAGCCACTGCCTTATCTGATTAGCGGTCAATTTGATTTTTTGTAATAAGTTCTTGACATATTACACCCTTTCGGGGTACATTGTGGGGTGAAGTGGTAGAATGTGGGAGTTCACATCCACTCGTCGAATTCGATTATAATCGCTGTAATTCTGGGGTCTTTTATATGCCTAGTTTCAAGGGCCAATATAAACATAGTGTAGATAGTAAAGGACGCGTTAGCTTCCCGGCTAAACTGCGCAAAGCTCTCAATCCCCAGGCGCAGGAGCGTTTTACCATATTGCGAGGTCTTGAACCCTGCCTTTATCTCTACCCAGAGGATGAATGGCAAAAGGTTGAGGACCAGCTCTCCGGGATTAACAGCTTTACCAAAGAGGGTCGCACCGTAAAGCGCAACTTCCTGCGTTTTGCCGAAGATCTGTCCCTGGACAATCAAAACCGCATTCCACTCCCTTCACAACTTACTGACTGGGCCGGAATCGACGGAAAAGCCATCTTTATCGGCAGCGGCGAACGCATAGAAATATGGTCGCCCGCCAAGCTGGATGAAATCGATTCGGGCCTGGACTTTGAATCGTATCAAGAACTTTTTGAGCGTGTGATGACCGACAATGACAACGATGACCAAGAATGAAACATACCATGAGCATCAACCGGTATTGCTGGATGAGTCCGTAGAGTACCTGATTACGGATCCCGGCGGTATCTACATTGATGCTACGCTCGGCGGTGGTGGACACAGCCTGGCATTGTTGTCTCAACTAAATAGTGACGCCCGGCTTGTCGGTATCGATCAGGATGACGAGGCACTCAGGGCGGCGAATGCCCGTATTGGCGATGACGCCCGTTTCACTTCCATAAAGGGCAATTTCGGGTACCTCACACGATTACTACCCTCGGAATTACAGGGTGAGGTATCCGGAATCCTTCTCGACTTGGGCGTTTCAACCCACCAGATTAGCGACGCCGGGCGGGGATTTACCTTCCAGGAGGAAGGTCCGCTGGATATGCGGATGAGCAACCTCCGGGGAGTCACAGCGTACCAGGTGGTCAATGAATACTCCTACGAAGATCTTCGCGATGTGATCTACCATTACGGGGAAGAGCGGTTCAGCCGAAAAATAGCACGCGAAATTATCGACCGGCGTCCCCTCGAAACCACTACCGAACTGCGCGAGGCGGTGGAAGCCGTAGTGTACGGCAAACATCAGATCAAAAGCGTGGCGCGGGTGTTCCAGGGGATCCGCATCGAAGTCAACCGCGAGCTTGACATGCTTCGCGAGGGACTGGAACAATCGCTGGAAATCCTTCGTACGGGGGGACGCATTGTGGCCATCAGCTACCACTCGCTTGAAGATCGCATTGTAAAGAAATTCTTCAGGGCGGGAAATCACGAGGGAAAAATCGAGAAAGATTTTTATGGCAACCCGTTGACCCCCATCGAGGAAATATCCGGCGGGATCATTCGTCCCACCGAAGCAGAAATCAATAAGAACCGGGCTGCACGCAGTGCAAAAATGCGGGTCGCTGAAAAGATTAATCTTCCGGAGGTATAAGTATGCTGGTAAAATCCCCCATGAAAAAGGACGACGTGCGTCCCAATAAAAGGAAGAAAAAAAAGAGCAAAAAAAAATCTGCCAGGTGTACATCCGGTTCCGGTGGACGGGTTTACGGCAAAAGGGTCAGGAAAAAGAAAGGCAAAAAGAACCGTATCCCTTTTCCAAAAGTCAAGCCCTGGAAGGTTATAACAGGAGCTATCGTACTGGGACTTCTGGGCATGCTTTATCTGAAGCATGTATTTGCCACCCAGGAATTATTGCGTGAAGTACAGCAGGCGGAGCGCGAATACAACCAGACGAAACGCCTGCACAGCAATTACCGCCTTACCTACGACCAGATGATCGGTCCGGCCGAAATATATAACAAGGCCAAAGGGTTGGGTTTCATTAACGGCGGTCCCGCCGAAAAGGTGATAGAGATAGAGGCAGAGGAGTAGATGCAAAACGAGCAATCGGGCATATTGAATCGCATGTTTGTGATTTTCGGGCTGGTACTGTTAGTACCCTGTGCCATCGGTATGCAGCTCTTCCGCCTTAACTTTTGGGAGGGAACGGAACTGCGGGAGCTCTGGAGCGAACAGGCGATCGACTATATCCCTATTCCCGCCCAGCGCGGCAACATCTATGATGACGACGGCAGCTTGCTGGCTACGAATACGGTCGCCTACAGGGTAGCTATCGACCCGAAAATAAGCGGCCTTACCCGGGATCAGATTCAGCAGGTATGCGATACACTCGGCAAATACCAGTACGAGTCGTCGGGACAGTACCTCCAAAAAATAAATTCCGCCCCGCAGCGATCGCGCTACGTGGTATTGGGCAAAAACATAGAAGCCCGGGCATACGAGGCGCTCCGGCAGATGGATATACGCGGCGTCATCCTGGAAGAGGAATATGAGCGCCGCTACAGCTTCGGATCACTGGCCGCCCACGCGCTGGGATATGTGAACCATGAGATCACGGGAATGACCGGGCTCGAAAACCAGTATAACGAAGAACTGGACGGGGAAGATGGGGTCCAGCAGGTACGCCGGGGACGTGATGGGCGCATTTACGCCTATGTGGGCGCCCCCCGGAAACAGCCCAGAAGCGGGCACGCGCTCTATACCACCATCGATTCTCACATCCAGGCCATAGTGGAGGAGGAGCTGAAATCCGGTATCGAACGCACGGATTCGAACTATGGAACAGCTATCGTAATGGATCCGGCCACCGGGGCGGTCAAGGCAATGGCAAATTACCCCACCTACAACCCCAATAACTCGGCTTCCCTGAACAAGAGCAACCGCCGGAATTTTGCCATTTCGGATATGATTGAACCGGGATCGACGTTCAAGCTGGTCACGGCCATTACGGCTGTCGAACAGGAGAAAGTTTCTTTTGAAGAACAGTTCGAAACCCCGGAAGACGGGAAAGTTCAGATTCACGGCCAGTGGATGCGGGATCACGATCCGCTGGGGACCCTCTCTTTCTCGGAAGTGATCGAGCAGTCGTCCAACGTAGCCACGTCACAGATCGCCATGAGGCTGTCTGACGACGTCTTCTACCAGTATGCCCGGAACCTGGGGTTTGGCACCCCCACGAATATCGACCTGCCCAACGAGGAAACCGGCCGCTTGCCCAAGCCCTACGAATGGAGCAAAGTCAGTCTCCCCTGGATGTCTATCGGTTATGAAGTACAGGTCACTCCTATTCAACTGGCGCAAGCCTACGCCGCTTTTGCGAACGGGGGACAAATGATGCGACCCTATATGGTCCGTAAAATTGCAGACAGCGAGGACAATATCGTCTGGGAACAGGAACACACAGTGGTTCGTCAAATTGCTGAAAAAGAAACATTAAAAAAATTGTATCCCTCTTTTAAGCGCGTGGTTTCTGACTCCGGTACCGCCGAAAAGGCCCAGGTTACAGGATTGACGATTGCCGGGAAGACGGGGACGGCCCAAAAGCTGGTTGACGGGCGATACAGTAATTCCTACCGCTCCTCTTTCGTGGGATTTTTCCCGTCGGACAATCCCAAATATGTAGCTCTCGTTATCCTGGATGAGCCGGAGACCTATCCTCCCTACGGCGGGTGGACCGCCGGACCCGTGTTTCAGCAGACGGCGAAACGAATTGCAGGACTGGATAATGAAATCGAAAAACAGATTATAGAACAGGGCACTGAAAACGATGCGTGGGCGTACGCACCGGACTTGCGAGGCCTCACGCTGGAAGAGGCAAAATCACTCCTGCGGCAGCAGGGTATTTCATACAGCGCAGAGGGCGCGGGCGAATGGATATCAGCGCAAAAACCCGCCGCCGGATCGGCGTTGAACCCCACGGACGAGGTCACGGTCGAGCTATCGGGACAAATGACGTTGACAGATACAACAGACCTGCCCGAGGGACATTCTGTTATTCCGGATGTGGGAGGCATGAGCATGCGCAAAGCCACCCGGTTAATTGCCGGACGAGGCTTTAAAATAAAAATGATCGGCTCGGGAACCGTGTATTCCCAGTTTCCGCGTCCCGGCGAGCAGATGAAGAAGGGACAAACGATTACCGTCCGCGGCAAATCAAAAACCCTCAACACGTTAGTCAGCAATTAGCTAGTCAGCAATTAACTGTAACCAACCGGACATCCACTACTTTGACTTTTAATAAACTCATAACACTTTGCGAACCGATGGACGTCTCCGGGCCGGAGCCGGAAGAAATCGGCATGCTGCGTCACGACTCGCGCAAAGTGACGGGCGGGGATGTCTTTATAGCCATCCGGGGCCTGCAGTCAGATGGACACCAGTTTATGGAAGAAGCTGTCGACAGGGGGGCTTTGGTCGTTATCTGTGAAGAGAAGATCCCGCTGGCCGGGGAAGCGGCTATACTCAGGGTGGCGGATACGCGTGCTTTGCTCGGTCCGCTGGCCCAGGCCTATGAGAACAACCCCGCCGATGAGATGAACGTGATCGGCATTACCGGTACCAACGGCAAGACCACCGTGTCCACTCTTGTCTACCAGGTATTGCGGTCACTCGATACGAAAGCAGCCCTGCTGGGAACCGTGGGCAAGCATATCGATGACAGCGTGCTCGATAGCAGGCTTACCACTTCCGACCCCATAGAACTGGCTTCGGATATGAGGCAGATAGCGGATGCGGGACATACCCACCTGGTGATGGAAGTTTCATCCCATGCCCTGGACCAGCAGCGGGTGAGCGGCATCCGCTTTGATATCGCGGCCTTTACCAACCTGAGCCACGATCACCTGGATTACCACCATACCCTGCGCGATTACGCCCTCGCCAAAAAAAAGCTGTTTGAATCCCTCGATGAGAAGGCGACCGCCATTATCAACGGCGATGACGAGCAGGCGCTGTTTATGATCTCCGACACTCCCGCCGAAACCATCACCTTCAGTTTCAGCAAAGCGCTGGACGTGGAATGCCAGATTTTAGGAAACAGTACGGAGGGACTGGTCGTCCGTATCGGCAAAAGAATGATCAAAAGCAGGTTAATGGGCGAATTCAATGCCTACAACATCACCGAAGCCTTTTTGATTTGCCGCGCCCTCGGCTTTAATGACGACGCCATAGCGGAGGCCCTTGAAAGGGCCCCCGGAGCGCCCGGCCGACTGGAGCGCGTCGCAACGCCCGGAGACGATACTCCCGTCGTATTGGTAGATTATGCCCACACGCCCGACGCCCTGGAAAATGTACTTCGTACGCTGTCGGAGTTAAAAAAGGATAAGCAGGTACTCCACGTGGTATTCGGCTGCGGCGGCAATCGCGACAAAGCGAAGCGGCCAAAGATGGCGGCCGTGGCAGAACGGTATGCCGATAAAATCACCGTAACCTCCGACAATCCCCGCGATGAAGATCCCGAGGCGATTATTGAGGACATCATGACGGGATTCGGGGACCCCTCGTCGGTAGAACGTATTACCGATCGCAGGGACGCTATTGCAAAAGCCATCCGTACCGCCGACAAATATTCAATGATTTTGGTGGCCGGGAAGGGACATGAAACCTACCAGGAGATCGGCGGACAGCGACGCGACTTTGATGACCGACTCGTGGCGCGCGAAGCATTAGGCGGCAGGAACAGAAATGGGAACACCAAACCTGCGGGGACCTGATGTTATACGAACTTATCAACTGGCTTGAAGTTAATTACCAGCCGCCCGGATTCGGCGCGTTTGAATTTATTACGACCCGGGCTGCGGTAGCCGCGGCAATGGCCCTGTTTATCAGCATCATGATCGGCCGGCAGATTATCACGTGGCTGGAACAGATGCAGCTTCGCGAAGTTATTCGCGACGACATCGGCCTCGACACCCACCTGGGTAAAGCTCATACGCCAACCATGGGGGGAATCATCATACTGCTGGCGGTACTCATTCCCGCCCTGCTCTGGATGAGGATGGACAGCATTTACACCTGGATGATCATCCTGGTTACCCTCATACTGGGCATCGTCGGTTTTGTGGATGATTATATCAAAGTCGTTAAAAAAGATAAATCGGGACTCAGCGGGCGTCTCAAAATAGCGGGACAGGTAAGCGTGGGACTGCTCCTGGGCTGCGTGCTCTACTTCTGGCCGGATTTCCAGGAATTTAATACCCTCACGACGGTCCCCTTCCTGAAGAATGTCAATATCGATTACGCCTTTCTGGGTGAAGCCCTGGGCTGGGTCATTTACATACCGGTTGTCATTTTTGTCATTACCGCCGTCAGTAATGCGACCAACCTTACCGACGGACTCGATGGACTGGCGGCCGGGACTTCGGCTATAGCGGGACTCATTTTGGGGATTTTTGCATATGTGTCGGGACGAACGGACTTTTCGAGTTTTCTGAATATTATGTACCTGCCCGGAGCGGGGGAACTGACGATTTTTTCCGCTTCCCTGGTTGGAGCCTGTATGGGTTTCCTCTGGTATAATACCTATCCCGCCTCCGTTTTTATGGGTGATACGGGCTCTCTTGCTATCGGAGGTGCATTCGGAGCACTGGGATTGATGCTTCACAAAGAGCTGCTGCTGCCCGTCGTATGCGGCATCTTCTTCATGGAGACCCTCTCCGTGATCATCCAGACGACCTACTTCAAATATACGCGCCGTAAATACGGCGAAGGCAAGCGATTTTTCCTGATGGCTCCCATCCACCATCATTTTGAAAAAAAGGGATGGCCGGAATCCAAGATCGTTGTCCGATTCTGGATCATAGCCGTACTGCTGGGAATCCTTGGACTGCTAACCCTGAAGCTGCGATGATGATGATGGACGTGCAAAACAAACATATTGTTGTGATCGGCGGCGCCCGCAGCGGGCTGGCTGTCGCTTCCCTGCTGAAACGGAAGGGAGCAGAGCCGTTTGTTACGGACCGCAACGAGCTGGATCCGTCCGTACGCTCAGCACTCACCGGGCAGGGTATCCCGTTTGAGCAGGGGGGACACACCGAAAAGGCGGAACAGGCCGACTTCGCCGTCATCAGCCCGGGCGTGCCCACGCAGGCCCCGCTGGTTCAGCGCTACCTGAATTCCGGACAAGAGGTGTTCTCAGAGATTGAAGTTGCCAGCTGGTTCAACCGGGCGCCTATTGTGGCTGTCACCGGCAGCAACGGCAAGACAACGGTCACCAACTGGCTGGATCATACGTGGAATTTGGCGGGTATCGAGCATCATACAGCCGGAAATATCGGCTATGCGTTTTCAGATACCATCGATACCGCACAGGAGAAACAAGCCGTATTGCTGGAGGTCAGCAGTTTTCAGCTGGACCATATTCGCAGTTTTCATCCTCGTATCAGCCTGCTGTTGAATATCACTCCGGATCATCTGGACCGATACGACCATGATTTCAATAACTATGCCTTGGCGAAATTTCGCATTACGGAAAATCAGTCGTCCGGCGACTGGCTGATCTATAATTATGACGACAAGACCATTGCCGGGCATGTGGACTCCCTTAAAAAAAAAGAAGATGCTCCACGGCTTTTGGCCTTTTCCATCCGGAAGGAACTTTCCGGTATCGACGGGGCTTTTGTCCGCGATCAACAGATCATACTAACCTTTAACCGAGAAGAAGAGATTCTGATGCCTATAAGCGATGTGAACCTTTCCGGAAAACACAATTTAAATAATGGCTTGGCCACTGCACTGGCCGCCCGGGCCTCGGAGATCAAAAGCGATGTGATCCGGGAAAGCCTCAGCTCCTTTGAAGGGGTTGAACATCGCCTGGAACAGGTCCGTACCGTCGGCGGCGTGCGATATGTCAACGACAGCAAGGCTACCAATATCAATGCCGTGTGGTATGCCCTGGATAGTTTCAACGTGCCCCTTACCCTGATTTTGGGGGGACGGGACAAAGGAAACGATTACAGGGAACTGGTGGATCAGATTCGCGAAAAGGTACACACCGTCATCGCTATCGGTGAAGCAACGCCGATGATCGAAGAACAGCTCAAGGCGATCGTACCCCATTTTAAAACGGCCGGTACCATGAACGAAGCCGTTCGGATGGCCAAACGAAACGCAAAACGAGGAGAAGTCGTATTGCTGAGCCCCGCCTGCTCCTCTTTCGATATGTATGAGAATTACCAGCACCGGGGTAATGAATTTAAGAAAGCCGTAAACAGGCTGTAGATACCATGACAACTGATAAACAGCAGACCAAAATCACCTTTATAACCAAAGCCTTGTGAGCGAAGCCTGCATCATGCGCATCTGTGTACCCGTTGAACCTTAACCATTGGAACGTACCCCAAAGTGATCTTTACAACACCCAATAAAAATATATCGTCCATAATGGGCACCGGCCCGGACGAGATCGATACGCCCAGCCAGGGCAGCGATCGGGTCCTTCTGGTCTCGGTCGTCCTCCTTATGATTTTCGGGACCCTGGCGGTGTATTCGGCTATTGCATTTTTTGCGGAAAGCAAGCATACCTCGGCCGGCAGCCTGGTTATGGGACATATTTTGAAGCTGAGTATCGCTTTTCTGGGCATGCTTATCGCATCAAAGATCAATTACCACTCCCTGGCCAAGTTAAGCCGCTTCGGTATGATCATAAGCTGGATACTTCTCATCGCCGTTCTGGTCTTCGGCACGGAAATATTCGGAGCCAGGCGATCGCTGGATATCGGGGGATTATCCTTTCAGCCTTCGTCATTTGCCACGGTTGCCCTGCTGATCCATGTCTCGGTACTGCTGGATGAAAAGCAGGAATATATCAAGGATTTCAAGCGTGCTTTTCTTCCTATTCTGTTTTGGGTGCTCATTACCTGCGGACTCATCGGCATCGAGGATTTCAGTAGTGCGGCTATCCTTATGGGACTTTCCATACTGCTGATGTTTGTCGGTCGCGTAAGTTCGTTTCAGCTGGGTACGCTGGTTATTATCGGTTTGCTGGGAGCGTCTGTGCTGATCTGGCAATCGCCGGAACGTCAAAGCCGTATTGATAACTACATCGAACAGGTCGTACAAATCAAAAGCGATGAGTTTAATGTCGAAGAAGGATACCAGGCCCAACAGGCCCACATCGCTATTGCCCAGGGGGAACTATTCGGGGTCGGCATTGGCAAAAGCACCCAGCGCGATTTTCTCCCGGCTCCCTATAATGATTTCATTTTTGCCATTATCGCCGAAGAATACGGGTTGGTAGGCTCGGCCCTGCTCTTACTGCTTTTTACCGTAATCCTGTTCCGCGGTATCGGCAAAATTGCCAAGAATGCACCGGATACCCTCGGAATGCTGCTGGCTGTGGGATGTACCCTGGCGATCGTCCTCTATGGTTTTGTTAATGCGGGTGTCGCCAGCGGACTGCTGCCGGTCACCGGGCTTCCGATGCCGTTTGTTAGCTATGGCGGGACCAGCACGCTTTTTTCGGGATTAATGATCGGAATTCTTATGAATATATCTAAATACAGTAACGGTAAAAACGCCGTGTTTTATGCATAATAATGCCGCAGACATACCAGATTCAACCGCTGCTCCCATGGGCACGCTGAAGTTCCTCATTGCCGCCGGGGGGACGGGGGGACACGTATACCCCGCCATCGCCATCGCTGATGCCCTCCGGGAAGCGTATGCCGATACGGAGTTTCTTTTTGTCGGTACTAAAAACCATATGGAGTGGGAAGCGGTACCGCGGGCCGGCTACGACATCAGCAGCATCTGGATAAGCGGCTTTCACCGTCGGTTAACCCTCAAAAACCTGCTTTTCCCAGTCAAGCTGGGTACCAGCCTGGTTCAAAGCCTGCGAATTGTCCATACCTTCAGGCCGGATGCCGTCATCTCCTGCGGTGGATATGCTGCGGGGCCCGTGGGTTGGGTTGCTGCAAAAAGCGGCTATCCCCTCGTAATACAGGAGCAAAATAGTTTTCCAGGCGTCACGAACCGGCTGCTGGGCAAAAGCGCAGAGCTCATTTTTACGGCGTTTAAAGAGGCGGAAGCGTTCTTCCCGCGGGATCATATTGTGCTGGCCGGCAACCCGACGAGAAAATCACTGACGAGTGCCGACCCGAAGCAAGCCTATGAGCACTTCGGCTTTGATCCGGGCAGGTCCACCCTGTTGATCCTCGGCGGCAGCGGCGGCGCGCGGAGCATCAATGAGGCAATAACAAAGCATATTTCGAGGCTGCACGATGAGATGCAGCTGCAAGTTATCTGGCAGTGCGGCGAGCGGTATTACGAGCGGCTGCGGGACGATATACAACCGGCTCATTTTGAAAACCTGCTGCTTACCGACTTCCTGCACAAGATGCCGGAAGCCTACGCGGTGGCCGACCTGGTGGTCAGCCGTGCCGGGGCCCTCTCCTGCTCGGAGCTGGCCCTGACCGGCAAGCCAAGCATCCTGGTGCCGTCGCCCAATGTGGCAGGCGACCATCAAACCAAAAATGCCGAGTCGATGGTCCAGGAAGGGGCTGCCGAACGGCTTGCGGACGACCAGCTGAGTGAAACGCTTGCCGGGTTGGTCAAACAGCTGATAACCGACCGGCAGCGGCTGAAGGCCATGCAAAAAGCGGCGCTGAAACTGGCGAGGCCGGAAGCCGCTAAAACCATTGCCAACGAAATTATAACACTGGTAAGCAATAAAAGGCCGCTATGAACCAATTAGTACCCCGGAAACATAAAAAAAGCACCGCAGGCGGAGGGTATCGCACCCCCTTCCCCGGCAACGCCGGGTCTTCGTTGTGCAGCGCTGCGGCAGAAGCGGGTATTCAACTGATCAAAAGAAGCGACTAATGACTAAGCAGATTCAACCACAACCCATATTCGGACGTACCCGCCATATTCACATGGTCGGCATCGGAGGGATCGGCATGAGCGGCATGGCCGAGATCCTGTTGCAGAAGAACTATACCGTTTCCGGGTCGGATGCCAATACGGGCGAAACCATAGAGCGGCTGCGCGAGCTGGGGGCCGAGATTGCAATCGGTCATGATGCGGCAAATATTGAAGGCGCCGACGTCGTGGTGTATACCAGCGCCGTTAAAGCGGAAGAAAATATAGAAACCAAAGCTGCTATTGAAAAAGGCCTGCCCGTCATTAAGCGAGCCGAAATGCTCGCGGAACTGATGCGCATGAAGTATGGCATCGGTGTCGCCGGAACGCATGGCAAGACGACAACCACGACCATGACCGGACATGTGATTCAGGACGGTCATTTTGATCCGACGATTATCGTCGGGGGCAAGGTGCACAGTTTTTCCGAGACCAACGCCGTGGTCGGCAAAGGCGACATCATCATTGTTGAAGCCGATGAGTTCGACCGGACGTTCCTCCGGCTGAGTCCCTCCCTGGCCGTCATTACGAATATCGAAGCAGAGCATCTTGATATTTATGACAACCTCGCGGACGTCAAAGAAGCATTTATTGCTTTTGCCAACAAGGTACCGTTCTATGGCGCTGTGGTGCTGTGTCTCGACGATCCCAACGTGCGGAGTATCATCCCGTCCATTGACCGCCGTACCATAAGCTACGGTCTGACCCCCCAGGCTAAAGTCCGGGCCACGGATATCGAGGCCGACCATTTTAACAGCATTTTTACAGTTATAAACGAAGGAGAATCGTTAGGCAGGATTACGCTCCGGGCGCCCGGCGAGCATAACGTACGCAATGCCCTGGCGGCTGTGGCTGTGGGACTTGAACTCGATATTGACTTTGATCAGATAAAATCGGGACTGGAGCGTTTTGAAGGCGTCTTCCGCCGCTTTCAGCTGAAAGCCGACCACAGTGGCGTCATGGTAATTGATGATTATGCCCACCACCCCACGGAAGTCCAGGCCACCCTGAACGCGGCCCGGAAGGGATGGAAGGACCGCCGGCTCGTAGCGGTATTCCAGCCGCATCTTTACTCGAGAACCCAAGAGCTCTACAAAGAGTTCGGGCTCTCTTTTTTTGATGCGGAGGTCTGTGTGATCACAGACGTCTATCCCGCGCGGGAGGAACCTGTGGAAGGCGTCGACGGCAAGCTCATTGCGGATGCGGCCAGGGAATACGGCCACCGCCAGGTCCATTACGTGCAAAACAAAGAGAAGCTGCCGGAACGACTGAAGGAGATCGTCGAAGCCGGCGATGTGGTGATCACGATGGGAGCCGGTGACATCTATGAATACGGCGAAGCATTTGTTGAGGAATTGGAATCCGGAATATCAACGCTTAAGCAATGAATACCATCTTCTGATGTAACGTTTGTCCCGGCGCCGCCGGGATGCAGGAAAACCACAAAAAAATAGTTATGACAAAAAAAGAGTCACATACCAGCACTAACGATTCCAAAAGCAGGGTCAATCCCCTTCCCTGGGTGGGAGGTGCTCTTTTCGTGCTTGGGCTGGCCGTCGTAGCGGGTTTGTACTGGAGTTCAAAGATGAAAGTACAGGAGATCTATTTTGAGGGCCATCATTTTGTCACCGAAGAACAGCTGCGCGAGTTCGAGATCCCCACGGGTCTCCATCCGGACAGCTTGAATTCGCTGGAGATCATCAGCCGGTTTGAACAGATGCCTTACGTGAAACGCGCGGCAATGGATGTGGAACCCAGCGGCAATATTACCATACATATTTCCGAACGGCAGCCTGTCGCCATGCTGCCCGGCGAAGGCAGCGAAATGTATATCGACCGCGACGGTATCCTGCTGCAGCCGGTCCCGGGCCAAACCGTAAATGTACCTCTTTTATACGGCTTTGACGCCCATCCCCCCGGCGATACGCTAAGCGGCCGGAATGCGGGGGCGGCCGCCAATTTTCTGGCTCAACTCCGGGAGAAGCCGGTCAGCAACGCCACCATCAGTGAAGTGGCGTGGACGGAGAACGGCATTGTTGCCCTGACGAATGACCATGGCGTAAAGCTCCTATTCGGGAAGGAGGATTTTAACACCCGGCTGAGAAACTGGGAAGCTTTTTACGCAGAAATCATCAAACAAAAAGGAATTGAAAACATGCAATCGATCGACCTGAGATTTCAGGAACAGATCGTAACGCGTGAACAATGAAATGATAACTACCGTGCGCGCTGCACCGAATTCGCTTCGGCGTTGTAGCGCACGACCAGGACGACACATAAGAACATTGAGATTAAATAATCATATAACCGTACGTGGATAACATTATGAAAGAGCAAGAAGACAGAATTGTAGTTGGATTGGATATCGGAACGACCAAAGTATGTGCCGTCGTAGCTTCCATTGATCCACAGGATCGAATCCACATTTTGGGGGTGGGGAAAGCCTCGAACGAAGGGCTCAATCGCGGGGTGGTCGTCAATATCGACAAAACCGTGAACGCCATCAAAACGGCCGTCGAACAGGCCCAGCTGGCGTCGGGAATCGAGGTAAACTCGGTCAATGTGGGGATTGCCGGCGACCATATCCGCAGCATGCGCAGCAAGGGGGTGATCACGATCAATAACAAAGACAACGAGATTACGGTGGATGACGTGGAGCGCCTCCTCGAGGACTGCCAGCGCATTATGCTGCCGACCGACCAGCAAATTCTTCATGTTATTCCCCAGGAATTTGTGGTCGACGGGCAGGACGGTATCAGTGATCCGGTGGGCATGAGCGGCATGCGGATGGAGGCGGAGGTGCATATTATAACGGGACTCGTTTCGGCCGCCAAAAATATCTACCGCTGCGTGGAACGCGCCGGCTACCAGGTGGCCGATATCATCCTGGAGCCGCTGGCCTCCTCTTATTCCGTGCTCGACGACGAAGAAAAGGAAGCCGGAGTCGTGCTTGTGGATATCGGCGGGGGCACCACCGATGTGGCTATCTTCCAGGATAACACCATTCGCCATACCGCCGTCATTGCCATCGCCGGCAAAAAAGTGACGGACGACATTCGTATGGGGCTCAGCGTGCTGGACGACCAGGCCGAAAAGCTGAAGTGCAACCACGGGGAAGCCTACATCGACCTGATTGAAGATGATGAAGCGATCACGGTGCCGGGCATTGCCGGGCGTCCCCCGAAAGAAATCACCAAAAGCATTTTAGGCAAAATCATCCAGGCGCGTATGGAAGAGATCCTGGAGATCGTCGCCATCGAAACAAAACGAAGCGGCTATGCCGACGCCCTCAGCGCAGGCGTCGTACTGAGCGGCGGCGGCTCGCTCATCAAGAACATATGTCCCCTCGCCAACGAAGTGCTCGGCATGGACGCCAAAGTCGGCAAACCGATGGGACTCAGCGGGGGACTGACCGAGGAAGTGAATAATCCCATTTTTGCCACCGGCGTGGGACTGGTCATGCACGCCATCAAAACAGGAAGCGGTCCACAGAACCAGGCCATCGTACCATCCTCTACCAAGGGTTCCAGCGTGGAAAAAGTGATGGAACGGCTGGCCGACCGCATGAAAAGCTGGTTCAAAGAACTTTAAAGATAAATAATAGCATAGCAATCAAGTAAAAAAACAAAAAGCAATCTAAACAAGGAGTCAATTATGAGCAACTTAAATTCTCGTTTTAGTTTTGACATCGACAGTCAGGACAACGCAAAGATAAAAGTCGTGGGCGTAGGCGGCGGCGGAGGCAATGCCGTCAACAACATGATCCACAAGGGTCTGACCAGTGTAGAGTATATCGCACTGAACACCGACGCCCAGGCGCTTAAAAACAGCACCGCTGATATCACCATCCAGGTAGGTGCAAATCTTACCAATGGGCTGGGCGCCGGTGCACGTCCCGAAATAGGGCGTGAAGCCGTGGAAGAAAACCGCCATGAAATTGAAGAGGCGATCGAAGGGGCCGACATGGTTTTTGTGACGGCCGGAATGGGAGGCGGAACCGGTACCGGGGGTGCTCCCGTGGTGTCTGGCATTGCCAAACGAAAAGGCATCCTCACGGTGGGCATTATCACCACCCCTTTTGAGTGCGAGGGACCCAAGCGGATGAAATACGCGCGCGAAGGGATCACCGAGCTCAAAAAGAACAGCGATACCGTTATCGTTATTCCCAATGAACGGCTCATGAATATTGCGGATGAGGATACCACCCTGCTTGAAGCCTTTGAGCATGCCAACCAGGTGCTTTATAATGCGACCCGCGGTATCTCGGATCTTATCCTGATGCCCGGACTCATTAACCTCGACTTTGCTGATGTCCGCACCACCATGCTCGACGGCGGAGCGGCCATCATGGGAGCCGCCAATGCCACCGGCGAAGACCGTGCGGAAATAGCCGCGCGCGAGGCCATTAACTCACCCCTGCTCGACGGCGTAAGCATCCGCGGAGCCCGTAACGTGCTTGTCAACATTTCCTCCGGCGCCAACCTGGGTATGAGGGAAACAACCACCGCTACCAGCATCATTCAGCAGGAGGCCGGCGAAGACGCCGAGATCATCCTGGGGACCGTCCTCGACGAGAGCTTTGATGACGAGCTGAGGGTGACAGTCATCGCCACCGGTTTTGACCTGGCGGATAACCGAAATGAAGCCCGTGTCGCTCCCAACAAAAAGGAGAGCAACAGCTCGTCCAGCAAACCGGCATCAGACGATCTGAAGATGCCCACTACCAGTGAGGTGACGGGACAAACCCGCTATTCAAAATCTGCCGACCAGCCTTTTTACAAAGGAGAGAAAAACCTGAAGCATATGGACCAGCCGGCCATCCACCGTCGGGGACTCAAGAACATCCACTCACTGGACAAAAAGGAAGAAGAACAGCAACGGGAGCAACCCAAGAAACAGCAAAAAGGCGATAAATTACTTAACAACCGGCGCGAACGAATAGACAAGTCCGATTCCGACCAGCCGGCTTTTCTTCGCAAGATCATGGATTGAGAAAAGCTGATGACGGA
>NZ_JBEPWZ010000006.1:0-34598 GCF_041642155.1 Fodinibius sp. | reverse complement strand
TTTGGCAGGGACGGGGATAGAATAGCTATTTAAAAGATTTAAAACTTTTTTATTTTTTGTATCTTATCTATCGTCTTTTCTACCAGGAAATTCAACAAAAAAGTCCCTATGAGTGAAATTCAGCCCAGTGTCAGCTACAGCTTTACCATGCGCCTGTATATCGAAAACAAACCGGGCATGCTGGTTAAAGTACTGAACGTCATTGCAGAACACAAAGGAGATCCCGGCGCTGTGGATGTCGTCCGCGTTGAAGGGCGCTACAAGGTACGCGACCTCACGGTAAGTGCCCGGGACGAAAAACATTCCCGTGCTATCGTAGAGGAGGTCAAAAAAATTGACGGTATTAAAGTTCACAATGTATCCGACCGGGTATTTCTGCTCCACCTCGGCGGAAAAATCCGCATCGAAAACAAGGTGCCGGTCAACACCCGTGATGCGCTCTCTATGGCCTACACGCCGGGAGTGGGACGTGTTTGCGAGGCCATTGCTGAAGAGAAGGACAAGGCCCATACCCTCACCATCAAGCAGAATTCCGTGGCCGTGGTCAGTGACGGTTCGGCGGTACTGGGACTCGGCAATATTGGGCCCGAGGCCGCGATGCCCGTTATGGAGGGAAAAGCGATGCTCTTTAAGGAATTTGCTGATGTCGATGCCTACCCCATATGCCTGGATACCCAGGAGGTCGATGAAATAGTCAGCGCCGTGACATGGATGGCGCCCGGCTTTGGAGGTATAAACCTTGAGGATATTGGCGCCCCCCGTTGTTTCGAAATCGAAGAGCGATTAAAGGAGATCCTCGATATTCCCGTATTCCACGACGATCAGCATGGTACGGCTGTCGTAACACTGGCAGCCACGATCAACGCATTGAAAGTCGTCGGCAAGGAACTCTCCGATCTCCGTATTGTTATCGTCGGCGCCGGTGCCGCCGGCGTGGCGATAACCCGTATACTGCTCGAAGCGGGAGCGGAGGAAATTCTCTGCTGTGATCGAAATGGCATTATTAACCGAAATAACCTTTCGGAAAGGAATATCAGTAAAAAATGGATCGCCAAAAACACCAACCCGGAGAATACGTCCGGATCGCTTAAGGATGCCGCGACAGGCGCGGACCTGCTCATCGGCGTAAGCGGGCCCGGAATCGTGCCCCGAAAAGCGATTGAGGAAATGGCGGAAGATCCAATCGTCTTTGCGCTCGCAAACCCCGTGCCCGAGATCAGGCCGGAAGAAATAAATACCATTGCCCGCATCATAGCTACGGGAAGGAGCGACTATCCCAATCAGATCAACAATGTACTGGCATTCCCGGGACTATTTCGCGGAGCTCTGGACGCCAGGGCCAAGGATATCAATGAGTCCATGAAGCTCGCTGCCGCCCATTCTATTGCGAACTGCATTAACGAAAATGATTTGGGAGAAGAATATATTGTCCCCAGCGTATTTAACAAACAAGTGGTACGGAAAGTCGCTAAGGCTGTTAAAAAAGCGGCATACAAAAGCGGGGCTGCAAAACGAAAAAAAGTAGAAACAGCCGCTGAATTATAAAAAGGAGGTATGATGAAAACGTTTCTGTGCTCTTTCATCCTGGCGCTTATCGGCTTTGCGGGTTGTCAACAAAGCAATGAAGGAAAGAAAGAGGCGGAAGACTATCCCATCATGACGGTCACCGGCGAGATTCCTTCCTCCGAAATGGACACTACCCTCATCCACGAGCACGTGCTGGTAGACTGGATCGGAGCCGACAGCACCGGCTACCACCGGTGGGAACGTGACGAAGTCACCGAACGGGTGCTTCCATTCCTCCGGGAAGCGGGCGGACAAGGGGTACAGACCATGCTCGAGTGCACCCCGGCTTACCTGGGACGCGATCCCGGGCTGCTTCAGAAGCTTTCCGAGCAATCCGGGATTCAGATACTCACCAACACCGGTTATTACGGGGCCGTGGATAATAAGTTCATGCCGCGGCATGCCCGCCAAGAAAGTGCTGAGGAACTTGCCGCCCGCTGGATTGATGAATTCCGATACGGTATTGAGGATAGCGGTGTGAAACCGGGATTTATCAAAATATCGGTCGGCGGTGAAGGGCCGTTATCCGATCTGCATCAAAAAATTGTACGTGCCGCTGCACTCACCCATCTGGAAACCGGCTTGACCATAGTATCTCACACCACCGGGGATAAGCCGGCCTTGTCCCAAATTGAAATATTGAAGGACATGGGAGTGTCTCCCTCTGCATGGGTGTGGACCCACTCGCAGGCTGGAACCCTCCAAAGCCAGATTGAGATTGGTAGAAAAGGTGGCTGGATCTCTCTCGATAATTTTAGCTATGCCCCGGCCGATAATGGTAATAACGACGACAGTATAAACTGGTTTGTCGAGCGCATATCGGAGCTGGACGAGTCCGGCCTCCTTAACCGGGTCCTTATTTCACACGATGCCGGCTATTATAATCCCGATGAAGAAAACGGGGGTGATTTTCGGACATATACTGATATCTTTGAATACCTCCTCCCCGCCCTCCGAAAAAATGGATTTACGAAAAGTGATATTGATCAGATGCTGGTCCGAAATCCACGGGAAGCCTATGGAATTCGAGCGAGAACCACACAATAAACATTTTGGCTATCAATCGTGCGACGGCAATAGTAGTCGACTGGTGAACTTTTAAGTAAAGGCTCCATTATACAACAAAAGCCGCGTTAATGACGCGGCTTTTCTTTTTTTCCACTGTGATATTTACAGGTATAGGGTACATGTTAATGTACTTCTATCCTCCGGCCGGCTTTTTCTTTCAGTTTGGGCACCCTCACCGTCAGTACGCCATTTTCATAGTTGGCCGTGATATTATCCTCATCAATAATATCAGGCAGTGGCAGTGATCGTTCAAACTTGCCAAAACGGCTCTCTACACGATGATACTTGCGGCCCTCATCTTCTTCAAATGTCCGCTCACCGCTTATCCTAAGCGTATGGCCTTCCATGCTTATATCGATATCATCTTTACTGATTCCCGGAAGCGCGAGGGTGACCTCAAATGCCTTTTCTGTTTCATAGACGTTGAGCTCGGGGACAAATCTACCGCTGCCCCAGGAAAAAGCGTCTTCCATAAATTCATCAAGTATGTCAGAAAAATGATTTTTTGGGTTTGCGTTTGATGTAGTTAATAAGCTGGTTGGAAGTGTATTATTTCTCATCAGCATAGCTATACCTCCTAACGATTTCATTAGCAGTTTATAGTTACTCATGAGTGATGGAACTCCATCACCTTCTGGTATCATTAGAGCAAATGCTGTGCCAGCAGATTGACATACGTTCTCGTATTGTAAAATTGACAAAATGGATACGGAAAACTCTATCTTTTTGTCAAAAATTGTGAAAAAAAGTCAGCCTATAAAGTCCACCGATTACGAATCCGCCTATTGGGGGCACATCGGCCAAACATCTCATATTTATATTAATATTAAATTCTCACGCTATTTTTCTGTAGTTTATGCCATTCAACTAACCAATTTCTTTCGGATATGTTCGGATCGGAACCGTTAAGCAATATGAAGAAAAAAAGCCAGATCATCTTTAACTCCCGATTTTTGCAGAATCTGACCATACTGGAGCGGTCGGAATTTTTGCAGTATTGCCACCGGCGCAAATACAAAAAGAATGAGTATATCTACTATAAAGGCGATCCCGGCACCGGCATGTACTTTATTGAGGAGGGAAAGGTAGAACTTATTTTAGAGGTGGAATCAGATCAGGATCAAAGCCCCTACTCATATGTCATTGAGGCCCCGGAAAGTTTTGGAGCTCTATCCATCGGTTATGAAATTCGGCGGATTTCCAATGTAAAATGTCTCACGGATTGTACCCTTTTGGGATTCTTTAAACCCGACTTTGAAACGCTGAAAAATCGGCATCCTGTTATTGCCGTTAAATTTATGGAAACGCTGGCCATGGTAGCAATGAAACAGCTCGAGATTGTAACAAACGAGCTCAAAAATCAAGTGGGGGTCAAGCATGCCCTTTCCCTGCAGTTCGAGTCTTTGATGAATCCCAATAATAATGACGGACTACTTTAATGCCACTTAAAAAAGGAACAGAAGCCGAGTTTACCATCGAGGACGCTGCTTTTGAAGGCAAAGGTATTGCCAAAGTTGACGGGCTGGCCGTTTTCGTACCCAATACGGCTCCGGGGGACCGGGTCAAAGCCCGCATAACAAAGAGCAAGAAAAATTATCGCGAGGGCAAACTGCTTGAAGTGCTGGAACCAGGTCCCAGGCGTATCGATCCGAAATGCCGCCATGCCCGGGAATGCGGCGGGTGCAGCTGGCAGCATGTGGACTACCAGTACCAGCTGGAATTTAAATCCGAGCAGGTACAGGACCACATGGAACGCATTGGGGGCTTTGATGCCATTGGGGTAAGAGACACCATCGGCTGTGAGGATCCTTTTTATTACCGAAATAAGATGGAATATTCCATCGGGGCCCGGCGCTGGCTGAGTCCCGAAGAAATTAATCGTGATGAGTATGTGGATGACCACTGTTTTGCGGCGGGGCTGCATGCACCGGGGCGGTATGATAAAATCCTGAATCTCCGGGAATGTCACCTGCAGGATCCCGTTTCTTATCAAATCCTGGATTTCGTGCGATCCTGGTGCATTGACCATAAGGTTGAACCCTTCAATATTAAACGCCGGAAAGGGTTTATGCGGAACGTCGTTATACGCACCTCCGAATATACCGATGACCTGATGGTCAACCTGGTGAGCTATAAGGATGAACCGGAGATTATGGAACCGCTTTCCGAAGCGCTGCTGAAAGAGTTTCCTCAAATTACGACAGTCATCAACAATGTCAACGACCGGTCGAACCCCACGGCCGTCGGTCGTTACGAAAAGGTTATATACGGGCCGGGATATATTACCGATCGTATCGGATCGTATGAATTTGAAATTAATGCCAATTCTTTTTTTCAGACCAATACCCGGCAGGCAGAACGGCTATACGCCGTGGCCAGGGAATATGCGGATATCCAGCCGGGAGATACGCTCTTTGACCTCTACTGCGGGGTCGGGACCCTCACCCTTTTTCTCAGCGACAAGCCCAGCCGGGTCCTGGGAATTGAGCTGTCCAAGGTAGCCATCAGGAATGCGCAAAAAAACAGCCAGAAAAACAACGTTGACAACGTTGATTTCCTGCAGGGGGATATCCAGGAGGTCTTCGGGGAAGAGATCACCGGGGAGTACGGCCATCCCGACTGCCTTATTACCGATCCCCCGCGGGCCGGCATGCACCCGGATGTGGTCGAGCACCTGAACACCCTTAAAGTGCCGAAGCTGGTTTATATCAGCTGCAACAGCTCTACCATGGCGCGCGACCTGAAAAAACTAAGCGCCGTCTATGCCATTGAAGAAGTACAGCCGGTCGACATGTTTCCACAGACTTACCATATTGAAACGGTTGCGAAACTCCGGCTAAAAGATGAAAACTGACAGCCTGGAACTCTTTAGGATCTATTATTGGCCTCGTGAGACTACGCTAATTGCATCATCTCCCCTTTGAAGTCCTTACTGCTCACGGTTACGGGATGAGCAGAATAATTTATAATTTGCCCTATGAATATACTACTCACTGGTGCTACCGGTTATATCGGCCAACGGCTGCTCCCTGTACTTCTGGATGAAGGACACCATGTGATTTGCTGTACGAGAGATAAACATCGCTTTGATACTTCCCCATACCCTGCTGACCAAATCGATGTTATTGAAGTTGACCTGTTAGAGGCCTCCACCCTAAACGTTATTCCAAAAAATATTGACGCCGCCTATTATCTGGTTCATTCGATGTCCTCTCATAACGATGATTTTGAGACCCTTGAACAACAGTCTGCTACCAACTTTGTAGGGCAAATGAAGCATACTCATGTCGAGCAGATTGTGTATCTAAGCGGAATCATTAATAGCGAAAAGCTTTCCAAACACCTGCGCTCACGAAAAAAAGTTGAGGAGATTTTATCTTCCGGCTCTTTCTCCCTGACGACACTTCGGGCGGGCATCATTGTGGGTTCCGGCAGCGCATCCTTTGAAATTATTCGCGATTTGGTCGAGAAACTACCCGTGATGTTAGCTCCGAAATGGCTTAATACGCGAACTCAGCCCATCGCTATCCGAAACGTCATTGCATATTTGAAAGGTGTCCTGTTGCAGAAGGAAACCTATGACCAAAGTTTCGACATCGGAGGCCCGGAAATCCTGACCTATAAGCAAATGCTGCTTCAGTTTGCTGACGTTCGAAATCTAAAACGTACCATTATCAGTGTACCGATAATGACTCCACGGCTTTCCTCTTACTGGCTGTATTTCGTTACCTCCACTTCATACAGGCTGGCCGTCAATTTAGTAAACAGTATGAAAGTAGAAGTGGTATGCAGTGAAAATAAGCTCCACGAAATGCTCAACATACCCCTGTTGTCCTATAAAGAGGCTATTCGAATGGCTTTCGATAAAATAGAACAGCAAGAAGTTATTTCCAGGTGGACCGATGCCCGTTCTGGTGAAATATTGAAAGAAGGAATTTCCAATCTTATCGAGGTTCCCTCTTACGGTTGTTTTAAGGATCATCAACAACAGGAAATAGAAGATAGACAGCTTATTTTAAACCGAATTTGGTCCATCGGAGGAGAAACCGGCTGGTACTACGGCAATAATCTCTGGGCCCTTCGTGGTTTTATTGACAAAATAGCCGGGGGTGTCGGTTTACGACGAGGACGCAAAAGCAGTAACAATTTATCTGCCGGGGACTCACTTGATTTCTGGCGGGTGCTCTATGCCAGCCGAAAAGATCAACGCTTACTCTTATACGCAGAGATGAAGCTGCCCGGAGAAGCATGGCTTGAGTTCCGGATAAAAGATAACATCCTCTATCAAACAGCCACCTTTCGTCCCCTGGGAGTATGGGGACGCCTGTACTGGTATGCCTTATATCCCATTCATATATTTATTTTCAAGGGAATGATTCAAAATATAGCTAAAAATACTACCCAACGTTAGATATGGCTTTTTACCAGCAGTTTCTCTCAGAATTTCTTGCCCCAGATACCGACGGCAACCGGGACTTTGTCTGCCCTGCCGAATATCTTCGACCTGTCACTCGGGATTATATAGGCTTCCAAATCATTTCGCATGAACTTTGTACTGTAATGTATAATATTAAGATATGATCATTAGCTATAAAGTAAGTCTCTTTTTAGGGATAAAACTGATTGGATAACGCAGATAACACACATTTAGAGCATATGAATGTTATTGTCATCGGATCGGGACTGGGCGGCCTGTCAGCGGCTTGCCTGCTGGCCTCGAAGGGACATAATGTTACGGTCCTGGAGAAAAACAGCAAGCCCGGCGGGAAAATTAATGAGGTCAAAGCCCAAGGCTACCGGTTTGATACGGGTCCCTCGCTGCTGACCATGCCCTTTGTTCTGGAGTCGCTGTTCGACCAATGCGGCACCGCTATGGATAATCATCTTACGATTGAAGCCATAAATCCCATTTGTCGCTATTTCTTTGAGAATGGGACCCGGTTTGATTGTTACCGGGATACGTGCGTCAACATTGCCCAGATACAGGCGTTCGCCCCGGATGATGTACAAGCCTACCGGGAGTTCATGAACTACTCCCGGGAACTCTACCAAAAGACGAAAGAGGCCTTTCTTTTCAATCCCCTTTACGGGCTCTCCGATGTAAGCTCCCTGAAACTGACTGATTTCTTCCGGGTTGATGCACTCAAAACGGTGGCCGAACGCATCGACCGGCAATTTAAGTCACCGGAACTCCAAAAATTCTTTAAGCGGTTTACCACCTATAACGGTTCCTCTCCCTACCTGGCGCCCGCTACACTGAACGTGATACCCCATGTAGAACTCAGCATGGGTGGCTATTATATCAAGGGAGGTATGTACCGGCTCGTCGAAGCCTTAGTCGACGTAGCCGGTCATCTCGGCGTAGCGTTTTCGATGAACATCGACGTTAAAAGAATCACGGTGAAAGATCGCCGGGCGACCGGTGTTGTAGACGAGGCGGATCATTTTTACCCGGCGGACCTTGTGGTTTCCAATGCGGATGCATGCGAAACCTACCTGAATCTGATGGAGTCTTCGTCTGTCTCTTCTTTAAAAAAGAGGACGCTAACCCGCATGGAACCTTCCTGTTCGGGGTTCGTGCTCATGCTCGGTATTGATAAGACCTACCCGCAGCTTTCCCATCACACCATCTTTTTTTCGGGAAATTACCGCCGGGAGTTTTCCCAAATTTTTGAGCGTCAAATGATGCCCGACGATCCGACCATCTATGTGGCCAATACCTCGCATTCGGATCCGGGACATGCCCCTGGCGGGGGATCGAACCTGTTTGTGCTGGTAAATGCCCCTTATCTGACCGAAAACAGTCGATGGGATAAGCGGTCTTCCGATTATAAGCATGCCCTGATCAAGAAACTGGAACAACGCGGGCTGGATGGATTGAGGAATCATGTACGGTATGCAAAGGCGATTACGCCCGCTGACTTCCAACAAAAATACCGCAGCTACCGGGGGAGCATCTATGGCACCTCCTCTAACAGCCGGTTTTCCGCTTTCCTGCGTCCCCGCAACAAATCGCGGTCTGTAGAGGGACTGTACCTCGTGGGGGGAAGCACGCATCCCGGCGGGGGCATTCCGCTGGTGGTCCTCTCCGCCTTTCATGCGACGGAACTGATCAGTCGCTACCGGGAAGTATAGTTATGAACAGCTCCTCACCTTACAAATTTCCAACCCTAAATTATTTCTCTCCCAGATTAATCACTTCCATATCCTGTATCCTGCCCTCATCGATATTAAAACGAACACAGGTGCGGTACACCTGAACGCCATAATGTCCCGCTGCTCCGGGATTAATAAACAGCATTTTATTTTTCTCCTGGTCGCGGCCTATTTTCAGAATATGTGAATGTCCGCATATAAAAACGTCAGGCGGATTTTTCTCCATCTCCTCTCGAATAGGAAGGCAATAGCGTCCCAGCACTCCGCCGATATGCGTCATCCAAAAATCGATACCCTGCCGGTTAAAGCGCTGGTGCATGGGGTACTCCTGCCGAATATCCCGGCCATCGATATTACCGTATACCCCCAAAAGCGGAGCTATCGCCTTGAGTTCATCAGCGACAGCCAGGGCTCCGAAATCACCGGCATGCCAAATTTCATCCCGGTCCTCAAAATGATCCAAAACCTCTGGATCAAGATAGCCGTGGGTATCCGAAATTAAACCAACTTTTATCATAAATTTTTTGAAACCTCTTTTTTGCTGAAACTAATAAGCCAGTAAGGTACAAAGTTCTGTCATTTCTCAAAATAGTACTTTATGGAAAACGAATAACCCAGCGCAGAAATTTCCCAAAGAATCATATCAAACGCTGTTAGGGTTAATCTATCTGCGGCAAGTACATTCGGTCACGTGAATAACTACCATTGTTCCAGTTCCGGATATCTCCTTCTCTCCACTCAGGTATTGGTACTCCCGGATAATACGTCGGTTTACTCATACTGCTGCTTTTTTCTTAGCGGGATTAGAGCTCTACATATTATCAATTTCAAAATGTTAAAAGAAATTCCGGCTGGCTTTTCCTATACTAACCCCTTTATCAACTGATGATTCACTTTGCAACTTATGCCCTCTTTCAGCATTATTATCGTATCCTGGAATGCCCTACATCACCTCAAGAAGTATCTGCCGAGTGTGGTGGCTACGAGCTATGCCGAATATGAAATTATTCTGGCGGATAACGCCTCTGACGATGGATCCAAAGCGTGGGTTCGCGAGCAGTACCCCGACGTGAAAATTGCGGCGCTGGATGAAAACTATGGCTACTGCGGCGGAAATAACCGGGCAGTCCCATACGCAAGCGGCGATATTCTGCTTTTCCTGAATAATGACGTCCGCGTGGAACCGGACTGGCTGGATGCGCTCGCCGAATGTTTTACCGACCCGGAGGTAGCCGCTGCGCAGCCCCGGTTCAGATCCGATAAACAGCCGGAGTATTTTGAATACGCCGGGGCGGCGGGAGGTTTTTTGGACCGCTATGGCTACCCTTTTTGCAGGGGACGTATTTTCGATACCGTCGAGAAAGATGAGGGCCAGTATGACAATCCGAAGGATATTTTATGGGCCAGCGGGGCGGCGCTGGCGGTCCGGAAAACATTATTCGAGGAACACGGTGGTTTTGACGAGGATTTTGAATTCCATATGGAGGAGATCGACCTGTGCTGGAGACTCTGGAACGCCGGGTATAAGGTCCGGTATTGTCCCCACAGCATTATCTATCACCTGGGTGGCGGCTCGCTCCCGATGGAATCGCCGCGCAAGGTATACTATAACTATCGGAATAACTTAACGATGCTCTGGAAGAATTACAGCGCGCAAACGTTGCATCACCACTTCTGGATACGTTACGGTTTAGATCTCCTGGCCGCTCTGCGATCCCTGTTGCGCGGCAACTGGGCTGAATACAAGGCGATCGTCCGCGCCCATTACCATTTTTGGCAATCTTTCGGCCCGACCCGCCAAAAGCGGGCCCGCCTGCAGGAGAGGCGAACCGTAAAGAAGGATCCATCCCCGATTCTCCCGGTGAATATTGCAGTGGAGTACTTCATCAAACAAAAACACACCTTTACAGCCATATTCCCGACTTCAGAAGAATCATGAATTCCGTGAGCAGCCCCAATTATTGTATGCTGTATAGTGCCCGCAAGAGGGCTTTGCAAAATCCGTGTCACCCTGACCGCTTTCAATAACACATGAAATCTGCCCAGTTGATTCATCTCCTTTGCATCCTGTCCCCCGTCCCCCAAACAAAATGAATTCGATGCAAAAATAGCTGAGTGAGAACAAAAATGATCCCAGAAATACAATAAAACCATCAGCCAGGAGTCTCCTCATTTTTCGACGGGATCAATATAACACAAACATGCTATTTAAAACCTGTTCTATCCTGTTCTTATTGAAGTAAATCGCAATAAGGACGGAGTATTATGAAATACCGGATGAGTTATTATTTAAAGATGATCATGGCTTTTTCCATGGCCCTGTTTTTTACCGGCTGTTCCCAGGGATACCTGCTTATTGAAGGAGAAAGAGGGGGCATAGCCGTAGAGAAACAGGAGCGGAGATCTGACCACCGGAAAAGGGTCGGAAAAATACCGCCCGGAAATATGCCGCCTACCGGAAGCTGCCGGATCTGGTATCCCAATACCCCACCCGGCCACCAGCCCCCGCCGGGGGACTGCTATACGCTTTCCCGCAACATGCCGCCGGGGGCCTGGCTGATCAGGGGGTAGAAAAACCCGCTACTCGCACGCCGGACAAATCCGTCGCAGCATCGGGTCCGTGGGACACGAATCGACGTCGGCCTGGAGCACCTCATCCACGACCTCATCCCCAAACTTCGCCCGGGCTTTGGCTTCCAGTTGCATTTGGTTTTTTGTTTCAGCGGCTTTGGTTTTTTCGGATGAATCCCTGTTCGCGGCGGAAGGGGCGCCCCCGCCTCCGAACCCTTTGCGCGAACCCCTCTTGTTTACATTCTCGGTGTACTTCTCCCCTTTTACTACCTTGTCAATAAAACAGTAATAGGTGGACTTTAGCTTCTTCTCCCAAGCGTAGAGATAGATTTCTTCCATGTTATCACGCAAGCTCTCATCAATGTACAGCGATTTTGATACAGCCTGATCGATGGATTCCTGGAAAGCCGCCGCGATATCGATCTGCCGCTTGGGATGGATCTCATAGGCAGTCTTGTACAGCTCTTTGTCAATGACACCATCCAGCTCATCGATATACTGTACCGACCCGTTATTGGCCTTGATGGCATCTGCCATCTCATCGCTCCACTTTCCTTTTGTTTCCAGATCCTCAATCAGCTGACGGTTGATGACGATATGTTTGCCCGAAAGGGTATCGCGGGAGTAGAGATTGCTGAAATAGCTGTCGATGGAGGAAGTCGTGCCGGTAATGATAGAGATCGAGGCAGTAGGCGCAATGGCCAGCAGCACGGCGTTGCGGCGCGGCGCATAATCATACCCTTTACCCTGCTCTTCCATCTCCCGGTAATGCCTGAACGCCCCGCGCTCTTTGGCCAGCTCCCGCGAGGTACGGTAAGCGATCTTTCGCATGAAGGCTCCCAGCTTCCGGGCCAGGATAACGGCTTCCTCTGAATCATAGGGAATATCCAGGTCAATCAGAGCCTCCGCAAAACCCATGAGTCCAATCCCCAGGGGACGCAAGTCCATGGTATTCTGCCGGGCGGCTTCTGAGGGATAAAAATTCTTGTCCAGGATGTTATCCAGTCCCCGGGTCATTGTCTCAAGCGTATCTTTCAGTTTCTCCCAGTCGATGTCGCTTTTACCCTCTTTCACATGCTTCGAAAGATTCACCGAAGCCAACGTACAAACGGCCGTGGAATCGGGACGGTTGGGGATGGAGATCTCGGTACACAGGTTGGAGCTGTTGATCACGCTGTACTGGGGACACGGGTTATGGCGGTTGTGCTCATCCTTGAAGATCAGCCACGGGTGGCCCGTTTTCGCCAGCTTGAAGAGGTATTTTTTGAAGAAATCTTGGCTGTCCAGCTTCCTGTACTGCTCCAGCTCACCGGCTTCGGCCTGTTCAATACGCCGTGCATAGTTTTTCTTGAAATCATCACCGGTGGAATCCACCAGTTCGGGGCACTCACCGGGATCAAACAGGTAGATCGGCTCTCCCTGGTCGATACGGCGCATCATTTCGTCGGGCATCCACAAGCTCGTGTTGAGCGATGGCGTCCGAAAATAGGCGTTGCCCGTGGTTTCCCGCAGGTCCAGGAAGCCGTCGATATCCAGGTGCCAGGGCTGCATGGAAACGACCTGCGAGCTGCGGCGGCGCCCCCCCTGCTGGATGGAATTGACCAGCGTGTCGAAGATCTTGATAAAGGGAATGGCCCCGGACGAGGGCGCATTCAGCGAGGCGATATTAGAGCCCGTAGCCCTAATGCGACTGACATCGGTCCCCACGCCCCCGGCATACTTTGCCAGGAAGGCCGTTTCGCGCGCCTTGTCCATGATAGAATCCAGGGAGTCGTCGATGACGCTCACATAACAGGAAGAATACTGCGAGGTAACGGTACCCGAGTTAAACAGCGTTGGCGTGGAATGCAGGTACTCCAGCTTAGAAAGCTTGTTGTAGATCCTGATGATCTCCTCGTTGGAATTGCCGATCCCCATGGCCACCCGCATAAAAAACCATTGCGGCTTTTCCATGACCTCTCCATCGCGGTTTTTCATCAGGTAGCGATCATTCATGGTGGTCAGGCCAAAATAGCCGAGCAGGCGGTCTCGCTCAAAGTTGAGGGACTTCTCCAGGAGATCAAAATCGAAGTCGTTGAGGCGTTCATGCAGCAGCTCCTGCTCAAATCCTTTTCCCAGGTATTCCCTGAAATTATCCAGCCGCCGGTCAATCCGCTTGTTAATGAGCTTCAGCAGCTGCCTTGTGGCCAGCGTATCGTAGACCGGGTGCCTGGGGATGAGCTGTTCTATGGCCTTCAGCACCAGCCGGTCGAGCTCTTCGGTGGACACCCGCTCCGGCACTTTCAGATCCAGCTCCTTCATGATCAGAAAGACCAGCTCGTAGTCGTCCTCTACCTCCAGTCCCTCTATAATTTCAAAAATGGCATTAATAATTTTCTGTGTCCTGAATGGTTCTTCCGTTCCGTCGCGTTTTATGACTGTTCGTTTCATGGTGATGGGGTTTGGTTGATAGACTGCTAGCCCTTTAAAAGGTGTTTGTTGAGACGGGGCATGCCACGTCCTTACTGGAAGGATGGCTGTAACATCTCAGTAATTCGTGTATTCAGTCGAGGAGACCTCGAAGAAGTTGATCAGCTTCTTTACGTCCTCTTTTTGGAGGAATCGCAGTGGATTTTCGTTGATATGAAACTCCTGCTGAAAACCCAGCTCCTGTAGTCGTCGATCGGTGATATACTTTAGGTAGCGCTCCAGTTCTCCGTATGATATACCCAAAATAGTGCGCTCCCCGAACTTGTGCTTTACGTATTCTATTTCCAGGGCTGTTCCCTCCAAAATAACGTCTCGTATATCCTGCACGTACTCGGTATCTTCCACAATCCCTGGATTTTCATCCAGCATGATCAGGATCGCCTCAATGCCATTTTGCAGGTGCAGCGACTCATCAATCAGTACCAGCTCCACTCCCGATACCACATTCTTCATCTTGGCCATATCCTTGAGGGCGAAGAAATGCGCAAAGGAGGAATAAAAGAAGATCCCCTCCAGGATAATGTTATTCAGCAGGATAGCCCGCAAGATCTGTTTTTGTCCCCCGAGCGTTTCCGGATCGATCTGCCCGTAGCTGATCTTGTCGATCTCATCCACAATCAGCGACTGCTTTTTGCGCAGGATGGGATCGTCAAAGGCCACATCGTACATCTTTTCGCGGTCCATGCCAAAGGACTGCAGCACAATCTCAAAGAAATCGCTGTGGATATTCTCCATGAACAACTGGGTGCTGAAGCTCATCTTGGCATGGGGATCGGTGAGCAGCGGAAAGAAGGAATTCACCAGCACATTCTGAACCAGCAGCTCCGAGGAGCAGAAGTAGCCCACAGCCGTATCAAAAAGATCTTTTTCATCATCCGAAAGCGAGTGATAGTCCAACGCATCCTGCTGAATGTTTAACTCCTCTGGAAACCATATTGCTTTCTTCTGTTTCTCATACAGCTCCTTGAAAATAGGATATGATGGGTCTTCACTGAGTTTAATATTATCGCGTACGGAAGTGCGTCCAATTAATTTGTTATTCATAAATAAATAAGATTTGTCGGGACATACCATGGTACGTCCGCACATATTAAAAATTTTATATATTCTTTCGCATCTGGCGGGCTGCTTCCACCATATTTTCCAGCGACGGCAGCGTCTCTTCCCAGCCGCGGGTTTTAAGTCCACAGTCGGGGTTGACCCAAATCTGTTCAGGCTCAAGTACATCCGCGGCTTTTTCTAACAGCTCGACCATCTCTTCGGTCGACGGTACCCGCGGAGAATGGATATCGTAGACGCCCGGACCTATTTCATTGGGATAATCGAACTCCACAAAGGCATCCAGAAGCTCCATCTGGGAACGAGAAGTCTCCATGGAGATCACATCCGCATCCAGGCGGGCGATATGTTCGATCACATCATTAAACTCCGAGTAGCACATATGCGTGTGGATCTGTGTATAATCCTCAACCACCGTAGAAGCTATGCGGAAGGCATCTACCGCCCATTCAAGATATCGGTCCCAGTCGTCACGCCGCAGCGGTAGCCCTTCCCGAAAGGCGGGTTCATCAATCTGGATAGCCTGGATGCCGGCTTCCTCCAGGTCTTCGACTTCATCGCGGATGGCCAGGGCAATCTGCTTAGCGGTTTCAGACCTAGACTGGTCGTCGCGCGGAAAAGACCACTGCAGGATGGTTACCGGACCCGTGAGCATTCCTTTTACCGGCTTATCCGTTTGGGACTGCGCGTAGGCTGACCACTTGACGGTAATCGCTTCCGGCCGGTGGACATCGCCATAAATGATGGGCGGTTTCACACCGCGGGTCCCGTAGCTTTGCACCCAGCCGTTGCGGGTAAAGGCAAAACCGGCAAACTGCTCGCCGAAATATTCTACCATATCGTTGCGCTCGAATTCACCGTGGACCAGCAGATCCAGACCAATCTCTTCCTGCTTTTGGATCAGCTCGTCTATCGCCTTTTTGATATGTTGCTCATATTCTTTCCGGGACAGATTTCCCTTACGGTAATCGGCCCGCCATTGCCGGACTTCTTTGGTTTGTGGAAAGGAACCGATAGTGGTAGCAGGAAATAAATCCGGCAGATTCAGATGCTTTTGCTGTATCTTTTTGCGCTCTCTGTAGGAGTGGTCCCGGTGCAGGAACCCATCATCCAGATTCTCCATGCGCTCTTTCACATCGGGATTATGCACCAGTGATGACTCTCCCTTATCGGCCAGATCTTCTTGGTGCGCCCTTACGAGTACTTCCTCTTCATCTGTTAGCGAACCCTCTGCAATCTTTTTCAACAAAGATAGCTCCTCCAGCTTCTGGTTAGCAAAAGCCATCCAGTGTTTCACCTCGGCAGGCAGCGCCGTCTCGTCCGTCTCCTGCTCCAGGTCCACCGGACAGTGCAACAGCGAGCACGAAGGCCCTATCCAAAGTCGATCGCTCCCAAGCACTTCTTCAGCCTGTTGAATAACTTCTATTGTCGTTTCAAGATCTGCTTTCCAGATGTTACGGCCGTTAATTAATCCCAGTGAAAGGACTTGTTTTTCATCCACTGCGTCGAGCACCTCATCAAGCTGACCGGGGGCTTCTACCAGATCGATATGAATTCCTTCAACCGGCAATCCGGACGACAGCTCCGTGTTTACTCCCAATCCCTCAAAATAGGTAGTCAACAACAGGTTCAGCTCCTCCCGGTTTTCATCCAGCGTTTGATAGGTTTGGCGGAAGGCTTCTTTTGCTTTTTCCTCCAGGTCGAGGGACAAAAACGGTTCTTCTATCTGTACCCACTCTACGCCCATCCGTTCAAGCTTTTCCAAGATTTCCTGGTAGACGGGCAGCAGATCATCCAACAGATCCAGACGGTGAAAATCTCCGGCCCCATCTTTCTCCTTGCCCAGCAGCAAAAAACTAATCGGACCGATAAGTACAGGCTTTGTAATTACTCCAACAGCTTTAGCCTCCTCGTATTCATCAAATATTTTGGATGAAAGGCACTGGAAAGATTGTTCCGGTGAAAACTCCGGGACGATATAGTGGTAGTTCGTATTAAACCATTTGGTCATCTCCATGGCCGATATATCGTGTTCTTCATTCTGTATGCCCCGTGCCATTGCAAAATAAGTATCGATTGGATAACTCAGAATTTTGTCATTCTCCTGGTGGTACAATTCCTGGTATCGCTCCGGAATAGCGCCCACTAGCAGCGCCGTATCCAGCACCTGGTCATATAGGGAGAAATCATTCGACGGCACCCAGTCTATTCCGGCTTCCTTCTGTTTGGTCCAGTGCATCACCCGAAGCGCTTCGGTGGATTCCACCAGTTTTGATTTACTTACATCGCCTTTCCAATAAGATTCTACGATTTTTTTAAGATCTCTGTTGATACCTATCCGCGGGTATCCGAGGTTATGAGTAAGCATGAGTAATACCTTGTTTTAGCTTATAATTATACGGGGAGGGAATGCTAAAACGTTGATAAGACAGGAGATATAAATATCATATAACTCATAATATAGACATGCACCAGACCTGTCTTCCAACAACGCCTTAACTCCCGAAGGCCTCGTTTAGTCAATTTAAAGGCAGGTCTCCTGGCTTCCCGAAATTTCCCTGATCCTTCCCATCTCTTTTGGGGCTGAGACAGTGGCTTAACAAGGAAACATATCGGATTACAGTTGCGGGAACAGCTCCGGATTCTCCCTCTTCGGGGATCACCGGATTCCCTTTTCATCCGCCGACTAGCGGACACCTTTAAATCTTACTTTCAAGAAAACAGCTTCTGCGTTCATTGTCAACGATTACTTTTCCACATTTAGCCGAAGTTGTTAACATTTCGATGAAGAGATATTGGCAAAGTACGGTACGGGCGGGCTGGTGGCCTCATTTACATACTCATACTATTTCGAAAAAAAATTATATATTAAGTGCAGAGAGTGGCCCAATATCCTGTTAATGTCGCTCTTCTTTTTTGGTCATTGCCACTTTATCAGTTTTAAACTGCTGAAAAGAGGCTTGCTGGTTAACTTTTATCAGGATTATCGGTCACAACTGCTGGGAGCAAGTTTTACAGGAGATGAAGTAGAACAGCCGGCAAAAGTGGTCAAGAGGTAGGTATCACTTTGTTATTTTTATCCATAGCAAAAACATTTGGTTCAATTGGATTCCCAGCTATTCCCAGTCTGCTATTTGTTACCAATTATGTCGACCCGTGACAAGAACCTTAATTATCTAATCAACCAGTCTGTTAAAGAAGCGTTGTACAAGCCAAACAAGATACAAAGTACAAGGTAAAAACCTTTATCAATATGTTTTACAGCCATTTTCCAAAGTATTGACCGCCGTACCCAGTCTGACTGTTGCGGTCTGGATAGGGTGAGAACACCTATGAGGCTATCCTTTGCATGCCTGATTATTCTTGTATTTTAGATGTCAGTAGTCCGTTGCGCAGGCAGAGAATTTAAAAAGAATAGATACCGAAGGCACACGAGTTTAGAAAACAATTAGAACACTTCCTGCAAAAACAAATAAAGCAGTTTGAAGAAACTTATCTCCATATTTTATGACATCCGAAAGGACGAATGGCGGTCGGTACTGCTGATGTTCGTAATCCATTTTATTCTGATGGTCATCCTGTACTTTCTAAAGCCTGCACGAGATAGCTTATTTCTCACCTCCAATGGGCCGGAGGATCTTCCCTATGTTTATATTCTGCTGGCAGTGATTTCCATTCCGGTTACCCATCTTCTCACCGGATTTATGAGACGCTATCCCATTCGGTCAGTCCTTATCTGGACACTGGGGGGACTGGCAGTCAACATTCTGTTTATCCGCTGGTTGTTTCAATATGATATGGAATGGATTTTCATGACCTTTTATATCTGGGTGGGCATTTTTGGGATTCTGGTAATCTCATTGTTTTGGATATTAGCGAATGCTGTTTTTAAACCCGCACAGTCAAAACGGGTTTTTCCATTCCTTACACTCGGAGCTATTTTAGGAGCTATTGCCGGTAGTGAAGCCTCCAGTCTCATCGTCTCACTAATTGATCTTTCTACAGAGAATCTGCTTTATATTTGTGTGGGGTTATTAATTCTGGCGATGAGACTCTTGTTTTTTATTCCAAAGATCTCAACTCCTGAATCGAAGCTGGACGCCAATAAAAAAAGTACTCGAATCTCCTCTCCCCTCAAAGCTGCCCAAAAAATTGTGGCATCCCGTTATCAACTTACAGTAGCCGGAATCATAGGTCTGACAATGATGACCACTACTTTTACCGATTACCAGTTTAAAGCACTTGCTTTTGACGCCTATCCCGAAACCGCGGGCTTAACTGCATTTATAGGTACCTTTTATGCCGGTGTCAGCCTGGCTTCTTTAGGTATACAAGTATTGCTATCTTCGCAGATCATAAAAAAAATGGGCCTGTCGGGTGCTATTTTATCGCGTCCCGTTAGCATGATGATCGGAGCTATACTGATGGCTGTTGAACCCGTACTGGCATCGATCGTTATTTTAAATGGGTTCGATGGAGCTACCCGCTACTCCATTGATAAAACAGGCCGTGAACTGCTTTTTTTACCCATCTCCCAGCATACCAAAGAACAAACTAAAATTTTCATTGATATCTTTGTGGATCGCTTTTCCCGTGGACTGGGAGGGGTCGTATTACTGGGCTTTATTGTCGTACTCAACTGGTCGGTATATCTGCTGACCTATGTCGTTATCACATTATTGATCATTTGGATTTTGCTTGGCATACGAGCCAAAAAGGGATATGTGAATAAGTTTCGAAGCTCAATCCAGAAACAGCTTATCGGGACCGACAGTATGGCCCTTAACCTCAATGAATCCACTATTTATTCCATTATCAAGGAATCATTACATAGCACCAGTGATTCACAGGTTTTGCATACCCTCTTTTTACTGAAAGACAGTAACGTCGAAAAGATTGCGGAAGATCTAAGACAACTATTGGATCATCAGAACAGTGAAATAAAACTGCAAGCTTTGATTATGCTGCAAGGTGTGGAGAGTCTGAATCTCACCGGAGAGATAATAACATTATTACAAGACGAGGATCCGGAAATACGGTTGGAAACCATCTATTACCTGTGCAAGCACTCGCATGAGGATCCCACCAGTATTATTAAATCGTATTTGGCACACAACGACTACAAACTGAAATCGGCGGCCCTCGGTTGCGCCAGTAAACACAGGGGATCAGCTACTGACCTGGTAGAACCTGAATTTTTTGACCAGCTTTTGGATAAAAAAGAGAAAGATGCAGTAGTCATAAGAGCCCAGATTGCGGATGCACTGGGATATATTGAAAATGATACGATTGCACACAAATATTTGTCAAAACTACTGAATGATGAACATCCTTCAGTGGTAAGAAAAGCTATTTCCAGTATTGGTCGTCAAAAAAGTGATCGTTTTATACCTCTATTAATTGAAAAATTGAAAAACCCCGAATTCAAGATTGAAATCAGAAAAACACTCGCTTCCTATGGCACCGATTACCTGATTCTCTATAAAAATCGTTTTTTTGACCGTACCCTGGATAAGAATATTCGAAAAAGTATACCGGGTATTTTCTCTCATCTCCCTGAGCAGTCTACAGCAGATCAGTTGTTTGATATGATCGACATTCAAAATACTGACCTCCGCTACCACGTCATCAAAGCCCTGAATAAACTGATCCGGGAACGTCCATCACTTGAAATGGATATCAAAAAAGTACGTCAAACCATCAAAAGTGAAGCATTGCATTATTTTGAGTTGCTCTCGATAAAACAGCTTCAGCCTCCGAATCGGCCGAATCGACCAAACAGAATACTACTGAAGGCTCTTGACGAAAAAATGGGGCAAAACGTAGAGCGCCTGTTCCGCTTGCTGGGTCTTATTTATGATCCCAAAGACATGTATGGAACATACCTGGCTCTTCAAAGTTTGTCAACTGATAAACGTTCTGCAGCTATCGAATTTTTGGATAATGTTTTAACGGAAGCAGATCGAAAATATGTTTTTCCCATTGGAGACCATCAAAACGAAAGGATAAAACTTACACGGGGCCGCCAGTTATTTGATATTCCTGAAAAACGTTATGATGAAGGATTGCATCAATTAATAGAAGGAGAAGATCTTTGGTTGCAGGTTTGCGCTATCTACAGTGTATCTCCCCAGTGTCCTGATACGCTTCAGGCAAAAGTAAAAAAAGCAGTATATTCTCCCAATGAACTCATTAGAGAAACGGCTGAACTGGTCATGAAAAGAAATGCGCGATAATATAATTTTATATAATGCACAACTATGGAAACAACGATAGAACGGGTAATTTTTTTACAGGGTATTGAACTATTTGCAGATATTGCTTCCGAACAATTAGCCCACCTCGCTGGCATAACCAAAAGTTATTCGGCCGATAACAATGAAGTTCTTTTTAAAGAGGGAGACCGCTCCCAATCTATGTTCATATTAATCAATGGTAAGGTTCAATTGCACCGCAATGGAGAACTGAGAAAAGAACTTACCGATCCTATTGCAATCGGAGTATGGGGATTTTTTGATGGTGAAGAACAGTTAACATCAGCTATCTGCAAAGAAGAATCCAGTTTTCTGGTTATTGATCGCATAGACTTTTATGACCTGCTGGAAGACCGGGTTCAATTAAGCCAGGGACTGCTTAAATATTTCGTAAAACGAATTCGAAAGCTTACTGAACTGTCAGACGCTATAGTATAATGTATCATTACAGACTTAAATCCTGATTAGCTACGTCAAAAAAAATTTTATGGGGGGGGCCGGGCCCAGTTCCATAACATAAACAGAGTTATATAGATAACATAACAACATAGATGGAGTCATTAGTATAACCGTAGGAAAGTTGTTATAATAATTTCTAACATCGTGCTAATACGATATCGGTGAGCTTCAATAGTGTGGATATTCCCTCAACGTCAACCTGTAAAAAGCTTAAACAAAGAAATTACAAGTTGAACGGACGGACTAAAATGCGTATGGTAAGATACCTGTAAATAAAACGCGTCTCCCTGGTGGGAGAGCATAATCCGAACTTCTAAGGCATAGTGAATTATGAAACTTTCAATTAAAATAATGACCGCAGTAGCCATGACGGCTATGGTACTCGGTGGAGCAATTTCCTCTTCGGCCCAGGAAACAAATGAAGAATGGATCTCCCTGTATGACGGGCAGACGCTCAATGATTGGCAGGCCAGTGAGAATCCGGAGACTTTTTCGGTGGAAGACGGACTCATCAAGGTCGACGGTCCCCGCGCGCATCTCTTTTATGCGGGTCCCGTAGCAGACCATGATTTTAAGAACTTCGAATTCAAAGCCGACGTAAAAACAACTGAAGGCTCCAACTCGGGCATCTATTTCCACACCGAATACCAGGAGGAAGGCTGGCCGGAGAAGGGATACGAAGTGCAGGTGAATAACACCCACGACGATCCTCGGAAAACGGCCAGTCTCTATGCTATCGAGGATGTGATGAACGACGCTCCCGCCAAAGACGGGGAGTGGTTTACGTTACACATCAAGGTGCAGGATAAAGACGTTACGGTGAATATGGATGGTGAGACATTCATCGAATACACTGAACCGGAAGAAGTGGACCGCGAGGGACGCGTACTCGACAGCGGAACCTTTGCCCTGCAGGGACACGATCCGGAGAGTGTGGTGTACTACAAAAATATCAAGGTCAAGCCGCTTGATTGATAAATAACCGCATGTTTACAACTGGGTATGCCCGCACCTGGTTTTGTTGTCTGCCCAACACGTAAATTACCATTAATTAAAAAGAATACATACCATGGAGAAGATGGATCGCCTGCGCGATGCAATTACAGACTATATTTATGAAAACGGCGTTGAATACCAGCGGCTGCTGGTTTCCCGGGAGTTTCACGAGGCACTCCTTAAAGAGGCTGAGGAGCACGATACAAAAGTAGACCTGCCCCGCCTGGAGGTGAAAGAAAACGCAAGTTACGATTTTAAACTCCTTCCCTGATATTTCCCCTATATTTTATGGGTTTATTTGTAGAGACCTCTGCCAAACTGTTGTTTTACCCAATCTCTGCATTTTCATTTTTGCGATTTCAACATCCGCATCAGTAGTCTGTATATACGCTGCGGTTTTGAAATCGCTCAGGCTATGGTATTGAATGAAACCCCTTGTTTTTCAAAGCCCTTTTGCAATAATACAGGTTCATTAGCTCATTTTTTCATAATTAGGTAAAAAGTGATTATGTTTACAGGTACAACTCTAAATTTAAAGACAAGCAATATACTTATGCCACGATGTGAAATTTACAAGGATGTTAAAGGCGAATGGAGATGGCGGAGAACGGCCAAAAACGGCGACATCCAGGCTTATTCTGATGGCGGTTTTGAGGACAAGGATGAATGCAAAAAAGATGGAAAGGAGAACGGTAACTGCACCAGCTATACCCGCAGCAACTCCTACTAATTCATTTATATCACTGCAATTACGGGCTGCCCACCATTCATGGGCAGCCTTTTTTTTCCGATTTACCCTTAATTCTTCTTTACCATTGCTTGCTTTTATTGACTCACCTTAGGCGATCAACTCGATATGGGACAAAAAACAGATCAAATATTTGAACGGGGACGATCATTTTTAGAAAAAGGGAACTATGAACAGGCTCTTCGCCTCTTTAACCAGGTGCTCAACAGGGAACCAAAAAATAAAGAAGCCCTGAGAAATAAAGTTCTGATAAAAATTTCAGAAGCTCCGAGGAAAGAAGCAAAAGAAATCCTTCAATTTGCTCTAAAACAACTTCCCAAAGATGATGAGCTGCATGAAATTGCGGGATCTTTCCATATTAATAATAAGGATGTTAATACCGGTATAAAACATCTCAAACGATCGATACAGCTCAACGGGGATAATGAATTGGCTCACTATGGACTGGGAATCATCAGTGCCAATCATCGATCAGATCATGCCCGGGCTATTGAACATTTCAGCAAAGCGATTAAACAAAATGCTGAGTTTACCGAAGCCTTTTTTAACCGGGGCTGCAGTTATTTAATGGAGGATCAAACAGACAAGGCCCGGCAGGATCTGATTACTGCCAGGGAGCTGGGCCATCCCGATGCCGAGGATATCCTGGATAAATATTTCGATGAAGAATAACCGGCCATTGGTTATACTGGTCTAACTTACCCTCTTTTCACGGCCAAAAAGGAACCCTTTAACCCGGATTTTTTTCACATCCGGGAAGTCAGAAAAATCAGCCCAGTCCCCGGTAACTGAATGCGGGAATAACGGCCTTGGCGATGATGACCAGTAGCAATATGAGAGCCAACAATGCCCAAAGAGCATAATCCTGGTACAGCGAAAAATACCGGAGCAGTTCATTACCCAGCAGCTGTGAGATACCGACCAGTATAGGTGTCCATACCACGGCAGCAAGTAAAAAATAGAAGATAAACATCCAAAAACCGGCCTTGATGACCCCCGCACTGAAATAAGTGGGCAAGCGGCTTCCGGGCAAAAATCGGCTGGCAATAATAATCATGGGTCCCCGTCTCTTAAACCATTCGGCACTCTTATCCAGATCGCTTTCCGAAAACATCCACTTAAAAGGAGCCTTCCGGATGGCTTTCCTGCCGACAAAGCGTCCCGCCAGGTACAGCCCCACATCCCCGATAAAAATACCGACCAGGCAAGCCAGGGTGGCAGGCCAAAAGCCAATGAGTCCACGCGCCGCCAACAATCCGGCCCCGATGCAGGCCAGATCTTCACTGATCAACGTCGCCAGGACGATTATGAGCATAATGACCATCAGAGAGATTCCCTCAAACCTGGCAAAGTCGACATTTGAGAAAGGTTTCGCTGCTTTCGCGAGCCGTTCCTGCGACGCATCTTCCCAGGTTCGGGCTTCGCCTGCTTCCACCCGCTCAATAAACATGCGGATATCACCGGCTACCGAGTCGTCATGTGTTTCGGTGATCTCGTGATCGGCCCGATAGAGTTGCAGCGTGCTATGCGGGACAATCCGCTGGTGCTCACGGGCGACCGCATCAGGCACGAGCGGGTCCTCTGTGCCATGCACAATCAACATCGGCTTTTTATATGATTTGAGGTAGGAACGGAGGGGACGCTGGTCCGATTCGTAATAGCTCTTGGCATAGGGCACGTTAATGTCCAGTGCTTGAAAGAGTCCGAAGTGAGGTACGGCATTATGTAACAACCACACGGCCCCGAGCTGTATGCCATGGACGGAATGATTCAGGGTATAGCCGCCCAGGAGTTCCAGCTCCTGAACGCCGATCGATGCGATTAATGTCACTGACTGAATTCGGGTGGTATCGCCGTGGGCCCAATGAATAGCGCTGGCCCCTCCCAGCCCGTATCCAACGAGATGCACTCTTTCAATGCCGAGCGTATCAGCAAGCTGCCGGGAATAATCAGCCAGCGCCCGAAACGAATAATCGGGCAGCTGTTCGCCCGACCTTGCATGTCCGGGCAGATGAGGGATAATAAGCCTGAAATCCTCTTTCAGCCTGGGAATCAGCGGATCAAAAACCTCCGGTCCTTCCGGTCCGCCGGGTAACAAGACAACGGCCGGTTTACCGGCTACCGTGCCGCCGGAAAGATCCTCATACGCTATTACTGCTTTGTCATCAGTTAGTTGTCTCTCTTCCGAAACCGCTCTGAGCGCAATCCGCTGATCGGCTTCGTCCCCGGGACTCACGGGACTTTCAAAAAGCCAAAGGGTAAGGTGGGAAAGCAACAGCAGTACGGCATAGAGCAACAGGTATATTCTCCATCCTCTGAAAGCGGAAAGTAGCGTGCTCATAGCTGGGTGTGCTGTTCCTCTGTTCTGGGTCCCACCACCGGACGAAAATTATCCGCGACAGCCTGCCGAAGACGGTTGGCTAACATTTTGCGATCTGATTCAACCATTTTTTTTTCACCAAAAGTAATCGTTGCTTCAAAACCGGTCAGGGTCAACAGTTCCCAAAAATGACTGAAAAACGGCATCTCACCCCACCAACAAATATGAGTATCAGCGGGTTTTGCCGGATCATAGCTTCTATAGGTAATGGTGGTATAGCTTACCGGTATTGCTGATGAGGCGGGGAACTCAAGCAGCGATGCATGAAATGGTTTAACACTCGCTCCCTTGCTGCTTGTCCCCTCTGGAAATACAATCACGCCCTGGTCTTCTGTGATGGCGGAGGCAGTCAGGGCGTTTACCCGTTGAACGTCACGCCTTACATTACGATCTATAAAAATAACGCCGAGCGTGCGCGTCGCCCAGCCGAAAAAAAGCCAGGACCTCACCTCGCTTTTGGCTACAAAGGTACCATCGAGACAGAGCCAAAGAGGCACAATGTCCATATAGCTTAAGTGATTGGATACCAAAAAGAAAGGAGATTCAGGTGGAGTTCCTTTAAGATTAACGTACATACCTGTGATTTTGATGACCATCCAGGCCCAGTAGCCGATGATGGTATTCTTCCAACGGACGGCCTCTCTGCGTGAAACCATTCCGACTGACAGGTTTCCCGCAGCAACTAACAATACGGTCACCAGCGACGTGGTAAAGAACGCTATAAGCCGTATGCCCCCTCGAACCTTTGCTGTCATAGACAATAAGATAGCAAATCGTTACTTAAAAAATAGTGTCCTTGTCTGCTCATCAAGTTTGGTTATATCAACAATAATCAAATAATCGATGGTTTTGAAGTTCATATCCAGCGCCGGGTTGGAAAGTACTTTTCCACCTAAACTCAGGTACAGCCTGAAAAGCTGAGGAAGTTCCGCCTCATGCCGCGCTGCCCCCCCGGTGTCATAATTTCTGTTGGACAGTCGAAGGCTGGCGTTGGAACAAGGTTATACGTTTCATGAACATGATTATTGTGGACCAGATAGTCCATGACGGTCCACCCCTCCCTGGGATCAGTACTGTTAATCGAGCAGCATCCCAACAGATATCTTGCCGATTTTAGATTGATATACTCTGCAATGCCTCGCCATAGCAGGTACAGCACGCGCCCGTTCCGGTGGTCTTTATGGATACAGGCACGTCCCACTTCCACGGATTCATTCAAGATCTCCCCGGGGAGTTCGGAGAGGGTGAACTCTTCGGCGGTATAAAACCCAAGATGTTTGCTGGCTCTTTTATAATCCTGCATCCGATAGGTGCCGATAATCGCTTCCGTCTTTAGGTCCACTGCCAACAGGTGATCGCACTGCGTATCATACCGGTCCGCATCCAACCGGTTGGTGTGGGAGGAGTCTAATCCCTCTCCGAGCTCGATGTTAAAGATCAGATAGCGCAGGGCCTGCGCTTTACGAATATCTTCTTCCGTTTTTACCAGCCGAACAGCATATCTGTTGCTGATAAACAAAGAATTAGGGACATCTGTCAGCATCAAAACCCCGGGAAAAAATAATTAATCAAAAATTTAATGGCATAAACCAGCGCTACCGCGCCCGCAGTAAACAAGAGAACCGAAATAGCAATAGCCTTGCCTTCAGACATTTCTTTCTTGGGGGGTGACTTCTTTTTATTAGCCATAGTCTTTATACCCGTTCGTTAACTTGAACCGTACCGGCAATCTATCAGCCCGTGTCAACAGTTGCAACTATTGAAAACTGAAATTCACTTTTCATCTCCCGTTTTTTCATCTATTATTAGAACGAGTTTAGAACTGGCTAAAGATGAATAACTATATGAACCATTCAATAACCATTGAGGAACAACGGCATCAGGTATGGAAAACGGGAACGATCGTCGCCGGGGCAATCACTATCCTCTTTAGTTTTCTTTTTTGGTATCAGTCTGATCCTCTCTGGGTGGGTATTCTGCGCCTGATAGCTTTTATATTCTTTTCACTGACCGTTTTTGGCGCTCTTAAACTGTTAGACGGCCCCGTAAGCATCACTATCACCAGCACGCCCACTCATATACAAGTCAACTACCGGCAGGATGAGAAGACCGTTCAGCAGGAGGAATTCGAACAGACCGCGATTAAGGACTTTGTCCTTACCACAGGGGATAAATCTCCCCTGAAACATTACCTGCACCCCCGATCAGCAACGCTGAAGGTCCGATTCAATGACGGTCATCGCGACCTTCACCTTTTTGAATACGGTGGCCGCATCCTGTTTTTTAACGAATCGACGCTATTGGAGGTTCAGGACTTTTTACATGGTCAACACAATCATATGGAACGTTCGGAAAAAGAGTGATGTCCGGAAGCGGCAGGCTAATTCCTCACAGGCAGCGGGTATACGGCCGGACTCCTGTTGTCATACTGGTCGACGGATCGTACCCCGAAAAGGTAATTGTCTTTTGAAGTGTCTTCGATGGTAAAGCGAGTGGTATCTCCTACAAACCGGCTATGCTCCCAAAAAGGCTGATGCGTCGGCCTCCATACGATTTCATAGCCTTTAAGGTCCGGCTCCTCATTGGCTGTCCACTGCAGCGTCGTATTATTTTCCAATTTTGATACATCGATTCCCACTTCACGGGGACGAGCGGGCGCATTGGCAAGGGTTGCGAGAGCCGCTGCGTTAAGTTTTGTAATTTTGCCCACATAATCATAATCTACAAATTCCGGCAGATCGCCGTACTGCACGCCGTTCTCTACTCGCACATCCTGATGTTGACGCTCATAATATTCATGGGGTTCACTAAATCGCACGGCAGGATATCCATGGTCCAAAAAAGGAGAATGGTCCCCTCCCCGAAGATATCGATCTTTCCGGTAGATGACATTAACGTTCAGACCGGGCATATACTCCTCTCCCACTCTGTGGATAAACCGTCCGAGCTGCCGCGCAGGCGTATCATTTTCGCCGCCCGTATAAAGTAACATCCGATGCTCATCGGAGAGGGTGTCTTCCGGGGGGATGCCCTGCGCAAAAACGCGTACCTCATCATCATGAACGGAGCCGTCAGCGCTTTTAAGCGTATTACCGATAATATCATTGGTAAACATGGCCGCGATATTCAACTCACGATTTTTAGCCTCTTCGGCATAATGGGATGAGCCCAACAGTCCCTGTTCTTCGCCGGCAACGGCCATAAATATGATAGTCGCATCAAATTCGAATGCTGACATAACCCGCGCCAGCTCCATCACTGCCGCCGTTCCGGAAGCATCATCATTGGCCCCCGGGGCATAACTGGTATCATCCATCACATCCGAAACGCGTGAGTCGTAGTGACCGCTTATCACATACTTGCGCTCCTTGCTTTCCAGCTGAGTACCCGGCAGCACGCCCACGATATTGACAATCCTGGTTGGCTCATCAATGCGGGCGTGTTCTGTTTCAAGATAACTCTCGTAAGAGACCCGCAGCCGGTTACCCGAGGCCTGACTATATTGCTGGAATTTACCGTAAATCCACCTCCGGGCGGCCCCGATGCCTGTTGAATCGCTGGTCGTATCCGAAGTGGTATGACGAGTATGGAAATTTGCAAGCGTTCGGATACTGGATTCAATAGAATCGACCGAAATCTCATCAAGTACCGGGCTAATTTTGGGGTCCGTAGATTTTTTCTTTTCCTGTCCGGCTTCATCGCCACAACCCGTAGATAAGGATATGAAGAGCCAGCATAACAAGACAAAAAAAACAGATGACACTCTTTGAAAGAATTTCATAGTCCGTTGCCTATAACATTACAGAATATTTCCCGGTATCCGTTTTTGTGCAGTAATATAATATTAAAAACTTACCGGAGTTTCTGCCACAAGTCCTGAAAACGCGGACTTAGATACCGACAGGAGTTCATGCCGTTTAAACCGGCAGTGCAAAAGGCTTTTCCCCTTGCCCTGTACCTGCATAATACATAGTATAGAATAAGAGACTCTTCATCCAAATGTTGTAAAACATTTTATAAGATTTGCAAAGTAACAGTTATTTCCGCAACCTTATATCTGTAACTTTTAACAAATATTACAGGAATCTATACATATTGTGAGAAAAATACTTTTGACATGCATCGCTATTGCCGTAATCGGCAGTTGCAGCTCCAAAGCCAATAACTCCGATCGACCGACTCCCACGGGAGAAGAATTAGCTAAAAAATTTATTATTGTTGACGGTCATATCGACGTTCCCTACCGGCTGGAAAACAACTGGGAAGACATCTCACAGAAAACGAAAAGCGGTGATTTTGACTACCCGCGTGCCAGAAAGGGCGGGCTTGACGCTCCCTTCATGTCTATCTACATTCCCGCCCGTTACCAGCAAACAGGTGGGGCTAAAGCGGTAGCCGACAGTCTGATTAACCTCGTCACCGGCATTGCGGATGACCATCCGGATAAATTTGCCACGGCTACCTCCCCCGGGGATATCCGGCGGCAATTTAAAGAGGGACTCATTTCATTGCCGATGGGCATGGAAAATGGTGCTCCCATAGGAACCGATCTCTCCAATGTGGAATATTTCTATGACCGCGGCATCCGATACATTACACTCGCCCACTCAGAGGACAATCAAATCAGCGACTCTTCCTATGACATGAGTGAAGACACCCACGGGGGACTCAGTGACTTCGGCGGGGAGGTCGTTAAAGAAATGAACCGGCTGGGCATGATGGTGGATGTATCGCATATTACTGACGAAGCTTTTTTTGATGTTATCAAAACGACCCAAGCTCCGGTCGTGGCTACTCACTCTTCCTGTCGTCACTTTACACCGGGATTTGAGCGTAATATGGGCGACTCCCTTATCCGGCGTTTAGCTGAAAATGAAGGGGTGATCATGATTAACTTCGGCTCCACCTTCCTGGACAGTGCTTCCGCCAACAGCGCGGAAAGAGTACGCGACCAGATTGACAGGAAGATTGCAGAACAGGACATGGTACCGGGAAGCGAGGAGGCGCGTGCCTTCCGTGCCGGCTATTTTGAAGAACATTTTACCTACAGTACGGTTGAAAAGGTTGCGGAACACATCGATCATGTCGTCGATTTGGTCGGAATAGATCACGTCGGTTTGGGATCCGATTATGACGGGGTCGGCAATACCCTGCCGGTCGGACTAAAGGATGTCTCTACCTATCCCAACCTGCTTTCCGAGCTCCTTGACAGGGGTTATACCGAGGATGAGATCCAAAAAATATGTTCCGGTAATATCTTCAGGGTCTGGAACCAGGTCGATGAAATAGCGCAAGACCTGCAGCATGAGCGGTAAGCCATAACAACCGACAAGCATCAGAAAATCCGTAGTCAAACATACAGCAGGTTCGTCATAGCTGCGACCCTGACCTGCCGTAACTCAACCGTTAGAACATTATGAATGATAGCCTTATTACACAACCTACGCTGCTGCTTAATGAATCGATCTGCCGTGCCAATATGCAACGCATGGCTCAAAAGGCGCACCAGCACAATCTGCAATTTAAACCTCATATGAAAACCCATCAGTCGGCGGAAATCGGTGAGTGGTTGAGGGATTATGGAACAGAGGCGATCACCGTTTCCTCGGTAAGCATGGCCTCTTATTTTGCCGGGCACGGGTGGCATGATATTACCATTGCTTTTCCCTGCAACCTCCGGGAAACCGAGTCCATCAATACACTGGCCGGCAACATTTCCCTGACGCTGCTGGTAAACGGCCTGTCCACCGGCCGGACGCTGCAGAAGCGACTGGCACATCCCGTAGAAGTATATATAGAACTTGACACCGGGTCGGGAAGAACCGGGCTACGCCCTTCTGAGGTAACGGCCATCATTTCGCTGGTAGATTACCTGACAGATGAAGAGACTACCATGCTCCAGTGGAAAGGGTTTTACTCTCATCCGGGGCACTCTTATAACGCCCGGTCTAACAAAGAGGTCCGGTCTGTCCACCAATCGGTCCTGAATAAGATAAGCCGCCTGCGAAATGAATTGGGTTCCGCCTATGGCGCTTATGAGGTATGCATCGGCGATACGCCCTGCTGCTCCACAGGGACCGATTTCAGCGGTATCGATGCCATCAGTCCCGGTAACTTCGTCTTTTATGATTTGATGCAGGCCCGGATCGGCAGCTGTACCGTCAGCGATATTGCCACCGCTGTAGCTTGTCCCGTCGTCGACTGGTATGCCGATCGCAACCAGTTAGCGATCTACGGGGGAGCTATTCACTTTTCCAAAGAGTCCCTCACGGAAAACGGGACGACGCACTTCGGACAAGCAGCCGTGACTAAAGGTAAAGAACAAGCGTGGTCCGTATCTGACCCGGAGACCTACCTGGCACGATTGTCACAGGAGCACGGCATTGTTCAATGTTCGCCACAGACCTTCGAACAGTTTTCAATCGGCGACCTCATTACGATACTCCCCGTCCACTCCTGCCTGACCGCTCACCTGCTGGGGCGGTTTCAACTGGTGGGAAGCGGGGTAAGAATCGAACAGTTTGGCTGAAATATAATTTCCTGTTCTGCCCGCCAGTATTTATTATATTCACTACAGGGTAATTTTCAGAAATTGACTGAGACCCAGCGTGGGCCCTGGTCATAGACTTTTTTTGAAATTAGAAACAGATTGTTCATGGATATTCAAACGGCTGACAATAAATTTCAAAACGTTAAGTTCGGAGATTCATCGTTCGGCGAGCTCAAAGATGAACTGGCCCGGACAGCCGATCAGCAGCAACATCACCTGTCCCTGTTTTTGGGACTGTATGAGCCTCATAAACAAAAGGCGCTGGATGAAATAGCGGCCAAATTGGAAAGAGAAGTAAAAACTATCCGGACGGAAGAGCTGGTTTCAACGATTGAATCCGATACCTTTGATAACCTCGATGCGCTCTTCGGGGGATTGGATCAATCGGATATCATTCTCTACTTCAAGAACGGCGGAAAGCTCTGTGGAACATATACCGGATATTCCCACTCCCGCGTCAAGTATGCTACGCCCCAGGAGCGCTATTTTTTAAAAAAGGTCAAGCAATTCAAGGGGCTTGTCATCGTGGATATTGAAGAGTTTACCGATGCCGACAAAACCCTGCGGCGGGCAGCCCAATCCGTGGTATCTTTTTTCCTGCCCGGATCCAGGTGGCAGCGGTTTATGTGGCACCTCAAAAACTACAGCTTTCACGGAGTCGAGCTTAAAACCAAGCGACCGGAGGCCTACGGAGAGGCGAGCTGATTCCCGGGATTTGATCTGTTTCCGGCTTTTTCGAATTGCCGGAAAATGAATAGTGTTCGTTTTCCTCCTGATATTGATATAAGCACAAAGAACTCCTATCTTCGATAATTATGAAAAAACCTCAGCGACCACTCCCTACCGACTGTTGCGGCGGCGGATGCACCCGTTGTGTATACGAGATCTATGAGGATCAGAAGATCCAGTATGAAATGTGGAAGAAAGAGCAGCAACAGGAAGAAGAAAAACCTAATCAATAAGCAGTTCTATTATGGCTATTAAAATCAGAAAGGAGACCGGCGGACGGCGCGGGAAGACCGTAACGATGATTAGCAATATTAAACATAACCCCCAGGTCATTGAGGACCTCGAGAAAAAGCTTAAAAAACACTGTGGAGCCGGCGGCACCAGTTATGCCAAGACGATTGAAATTCAGGGAGATCATGTGGACAAAGTCCGCAAGTTCCTCGAAAAAGAGGGTTTCAACGTCAACTGATTAAAGCGATATTCTAAGACAATGGGTCTTTATTTTAATTACCTTATACCTTCCGGAAAATCCATCAGAGGCACTTTCTGACAAGTCTTTATACAAAGGCATAGCTGGATTTAGGGGTCGGTGAACATTTTATTAGTCTGTCTGACCGGATCCCGGCCCCGGGTGGTACCGCATAAGCCTTCTTATATTGAAAATACATTAATAAAATACTACACTGCATCACAATGAATCTTGACATATCAGAGGAACAATACCGGGAAATTCTTGAACAGATAAAAAATGATGACAGTCCCGTAGGCATTGATGCGGGAAAAACACATGTACTTATACTGCAGAAGCTTTTGGATATTGAAAGCCGTCTTGAGAATTTGGAAAAAGCGTTCTCAAATAACGATTAGCCACGGCCTGTTATCTCAATACTATAGGGTTTTTATGGAAAAGAAAGTCAAGTGACATACATCTATGGCCTCCGGTTTTTACTTTTTCGGATACCCTCATTAGTAACAACGTTAGACTCTGATAGTTGTTGGTCAGACATTCTATATGCTTTCGACTGCGTCGGTGGGATCAATCCTTCCGACCTTTGAAAAACCAGTCCCGAAGCATCGGGAAGTACCAACCCCTGATCGATTTTAAAACCGCAGAGTCTATACAATACATGAGGATTTTGAAATCGCAAAAATGCAGAGGCTGATCAAAACAACGGTTTTGCAAAGGCCTTTACTAAATATTTAACGAGACCGGAAGGACCTAAAGCATCGATTTATAGTATTGATAGTACGTATTGATGACATATAAACCTAAAACAACATGTATCATCGCCGTTAGCAGTACAATTATCCATATCCATACAAAAGCCAGCGACCAGCCGGCTACAACCCACATAAGGATATTTATCGCTCCGATTATCCCTGCAAACAGAAGCATGTCGACCGATGACGGAGTTATCAGATCCATGAAACTCTTTACATAAGACCATGATTTGCGCCGGTATCCAGCTTTGAGAAGTATCGGTGCATACCGCCTGATAGCCTGTATCCAAGCTGTTTTACATTTTTCTTTTCTTTCAAATTTTTTATCGGCAGGCGTTGTGGGTACCTCTGTCAACAGAACGGCCTCATGTA
>NZ_JBEPWZ010000005.1:0-36650 GCF_041642155.1 Fodinibius sp. | reverse complement strand
CTCAATTTCTTCGGCGACCCCCTCAGCCTCGTTTATTTGACGCTGCATTTCACCTTCCGACTTGTTAATGATCTCTTCCTTTTCTCCTTCCGCATCATTGATGGTCGACTGCATGATACCCTCCGACTTGGCAATCGTCGCACGCCGGTTGCGTTCTGCCGTCATTTGCCGTTCCATCGCATTTTGAATGGTCTTGGGCGTATAAATATTTTTAATCTCGTACCGCAGTACCCGGATCCCCCAGGCCTTTTCCATCTCACTGAGCACGTTAACCACCTCTTTGTTGATGATGGCCCGGTCTTCAAAAGTATCGTCCAGGTCCATTTTTCCGATGATGGACCGTGTCGTGGTCTGGGCCAGCTGCACGGCGGCGAAACGGTAGTTGGTGATGCCGTAGCTGGCATTCACCGGGTCAATGACGGCAAGGTAAATGACGCCATCCACTTCTACCTTTACATTATCCCTGGTGAAGCATTCCTGGGGTTCCACTTCGATGGTTTCTTCCCGCAGATCCTGCTTGTACTGTACCTTGTCAAAGAACGGTACCAGCGCGTGAAAGCCCGGTCCCAGGGTCTTGTGGTAGTTCCCCAGCCGTTCCACGACGTAGGCGCGCTGGGTGGGAACCAGCTGAATGGACTGGATAAATTTGAAGAGTACATAGATGCTTAAGAGTCCTAATACGGCCTGGCTGATGAGTTCAATCATAAGTTACCCTCTCGTGGTGTTGGTGGTTGCAGAAGAGTGCGTGTGATCGCTTACCTTGTCAACGCCTTCAAAAAAGGTTTTCAGGTTAGCGGTTTCGGTGGGCAGCACGGAGACGTTGGAGCGTTCAATAACATGGCCCAGCTGGTTGATAAACTGCTCAATAAGCTGGGTTTTTACGGCAAGGTCCCCGCCCGGTTTGGCGATAGCTTCTGATACGCGTTTGATGCCTTTGGAAGTCGCTTTGGCAATAAGCTCGATCTCTTTGGCCTTTCCCTTGGCTTCGTTAATTCGTTTTTGCCGCCTGGCCTCCGAAATCAGGATCGCTTCCTGGCGTTCGCCCTGCGACTCGTTGATCTTAAAGTCCCGCGTCCCGGTGGAGGTCGTAATTTCGGCCCGTTTGTCCCGCTCCGCTTCCATCTGCTTTTCAAGGGTGTTGATGAGGTTGTCAGAGGGACGAATATTGCGGATTTCATAACGCAATACTTTGATGCCCCAGGGATCGGAAGCTTTATCGATCTCACGGACGATATTTTCATTCATCTGCTCGCGCTCCGAAAAGGTGTCGTCTAGCGTGATTTTACCGATTTCGCTTCGCATGGTGGTCTGGGCCAGGTTGATCGCGGCCAGCTGGTAATTGTGGATACCATAGCTGGCCTTGTAGGAGTCCATTACCTTGACGTATACCAGTCCGTCCACTTCTACCTCAATGTTATCTTTCGTTATACAGGTTTGACTGGGCACGTCGATGACCTGCTCGCGCATCTCCTGGCGGTAAGCGGGACGATCGACAAAAGGGATTAGAAAATGGAAGCCCGGTTTCAGGGTTTCGGTATATTTTCCAAGCCGTTCCTTGATGACCTCCTCGCGCATCTCTACGATGATGAATACCTTGGTGAAGATAAAGACGCCCAGGGCGATGATGATGAGTACGGTCGTCCACATAGTGTATGGGATTAGGTGATAATTAACATAAAATGGGTAACCATTACATTAGCTTATTCTTCAAGCTCGTCGACGGGCTCGACAATCCAGGTGACATTATCGCGATAACGAATTTTTGCTTTGGAGCCGGCGGAAATTTCACCCTCAAGCGTTTTGGCCTGCCAGGAGATCCCCTGGAAGCGAATACGTCCTGTACTGTCTTCGGCGTTGACCGGCTCCACCACATCCACGACCTGGTCCATGGCTTCAACATCCTCATTGGCTAACTTAAAGCTGCTTTCCCCGCCCCAGTATTTCATCAGCAGGGGACGCATGGCCAGTATCAGAGCCACAGAGGTAAAAAGCCAGGTTATTACAGAGGTGGCAGGGTCCTCAAGAATCCCCAACCAGCGTAGAGCGCCAACCAGCAGTCCGCTGAACCCCAGGAAAAAGGAAACGCCGCCCGGAACCAGGGTTTCGATAATCATGAGCGCGAGCCCCCCGAAAAAGAATATCATTGTGAGTGTTTCACCATCCATTGGCTGCTGTTTTCATGGTCCTTTTGTTCAAATAATAGATAAAATTTTTAACTCTGCAAACATCTAATAATACAAATACAGCTATATTTCACGGGTACGCTGCTGGAAAAAAAGCTGCTGTTCGGATGGTAAAGCACAGCCATGAAACAATCCTACGTGAAATGCTTTTTATAGTTTCAAAGCGAGGGTTATGCCTGCCGCCCCATGCTAAGAAATCCGCACGGGGCATGAGTATGTCTTTCAATGCCTTACGCAGTTACGGAGCTCGAAAAGTTACCGATCACAGAGACACGCCGGGAACAATTTCAGTTCGAGGGGTACTATAAGTGAATGAATCCTAACAAGAATTCACGCTATTATGAAAAAACTATTACTATTACCATTATTTGCATTTTTATTCGCACCGTTTGTATCCCATGCCCAAACCAGTACAGACGACGCCACTATTTCCAATACCCTGGGCATTGGCCCCCGGTTGGGTTATTATAAGGCCGACGACGCCGAGGAGGGCAGTTTTTACGGCGGAGCTCAAATCCGCGCACGGTTGGGCCGGGTCTTCGGTATCGAGGGCGCAATCGACTATCGTACCGCCCAGGAATACGATTTGGGCGATTACTCCGTGGACGTCCGACAGATTCCGGTAACGGCCTCTGCACTGCTCTTTCTGCCGGTCAGCAAAAACTTCCAGCCGTATGGCGTAGCCGGTTTGGGTGCTTACTACGATATGCTTGATTTCAGCGAGGAAGCAGAAAGCCTGCCGGGCATCGAAGATGACCATACCGTGGATTTCGGTTATCATCTCGGCTTCGGCTTGGAACTGCCGTTCAACAGAAATACGGCCCTGAATGTTGATTACCGGTATATCTTTTAGATCCCGGAAGTGACAGTTTCGGGGATGTGGACGATGCCGACTTTAGCGGCAATGTGTTGACAGTGGGACTCATGTTCTATATGTAACGATAATTAGCCGGGAAGACGAAACGGTTGCGTTTGCTGATCGAAAGCATACGCAACCGTCTTTTTAAACTATTTGCATACCATTTCTTTTCTATTTGTCCTTTGCCTTGCTGAAGTGCAAATTTCCTGGTGAGGTAATCCGGTTAGAGCGTTTGTGCGTTAATAAAGACTCCCAAAACCATATCGGCCTAATAAATCGTGCTGTGGAGAGCGGCTGAAGCCGAAGCGGGCAAAATTATTTCTGATTGAGGCCCGTAGGGACGAGTTACATGATGTTAGCGGAGGTGAAAGGAACACCAGCACAATTTATTTTCACCGGTCATTTTTTGGGTTCCGTTTTTTATGATTGAAAAAAATGAACAACCACTCTGGTAGCAAAACATGGACAAGTAAAAAGCCCCCGGGCAGTAAAACTATTTCTGGCGCGTTTCTCTGTTTGGATATAGTAGGGAACAATTCGCACTTGTTTTTCTCCGTTAACCTTTACAAATTCATAGGCATTTAAATTAAATCTAAATAACTGCACTCTGCCTGTAGTAATGTCTGAAATACAGCTTCCAGAAGTAGAGCTTAATATATACACTCCGAGAGAACCCGTTGAAGCGACGATCGTTGAAAATCGGCTCTGTACCAAGGAAAATAGTCCCAATTTTGTGCGGCATGTCACCTTTGATATTTCGGGGACCGAGCTGGAGGGACATATACAGGTTGGACAGTCTATCGGTATCCTGCCGCCGGGTGAAGATAAGAACGGCCGCCCGCACAAACTCCGGTTGTACTCGGTATCTTCCCCCACGGAGGGAGAGGGCGGACAACCCCATCTTATTTCAACGACGGTAAAGCGAACGATCGAGGAGTTTGATAATAACGAGCTCTATCTGGGCGTGTGTTCCAATTACCTGGCCGACCTGCAGCCGGGGGACAAGGTCAGGATGACCGGTCCCAGCGGACGCCGCTTTCTGCTGCCTCAGAATGCCACGGACTTCAACTATGTCATGTTTGCGACCGGAACGGGCATCGCGCCCTACCGGGGTATGATTAAGGAGCTGCTGAAGGCGGGTATAGAAAACGAAATTGTGCTTATTTTCGGCTGCCCGTATCGCACGGACCTGCTTTATGCCGATTATTTTGAGCCGCTGGATCAGGAACATCCCAACTTCCATTACCTGCCGCATATTTCCCGTGAAGCGCGGAGGGAGGATGGTACAAAAAAATATGTTCAAACCTGCCTGTGGGATGCCGCAGAGCTGCTGGATCCCCTGTTGGAACAGGAAAATACGCTGATGTATATTTGCGGGCTTAAGGGCATGGAAGCAGGTATCTACCGGGCGCTGGGAAAAAAGAACCTGACGCAGTACCTGGATATCCGCGAACCTGCAGCCGATAAAAAACCGGAAGACTGGAATGAGAAAGACCTGAAACGATATGTAAAGCCTTCGGCGCGTACCTTTGTGGAGGTGTATTAGTATGGGGGGGCAGTCTTGAATCTTGAAAAAAGCAAGAAGTAAATAGCAGAAGGTGGAACGTTCTAAATATTAAATTAGAGGTTAAGGGTATGAGTATTGAATTATTAATTATGAGTTTTAAATTGTGGGATTCAAAAAAGCAGTCCCAGTGAATAACCAGTAACCAATAACAAAATTTCTAAATCAATTCCTGACAAGGTGTTTGAAAATTGGCAGCCTCTGATAGCTGATAGCTGATAGCTGATAGCTGATAGCTGATAGCTGATAGCTGGATTATGAAGCTTCTATGTTCGATATACCGCCCGAAATGACGTATTTCATGGCATCGGCAGAGTCGAGTTTTAAGGGACGTATGTTTTCGGGGGGGACGAAATAGAGGTTACCCGAGAAATTGTATGAATGCGGGCAGTACACCGCAACTCTGTCCGTAATCTCCAGATCAGACAGGTCCTCTTGCGTGATAAATCCCATTCGTTGCACGGACATGCCTTCCAGGTCAACCACCACGGGTTTATTGAAGCGTTTTTTATCCCCAACGAATGCTTCCGTCAGATCCTTGAGGGCGGTGTAAATGATCTTGATGATGGGGACCCGCTTTACCAGGTCCTCAAAATAAGTTACCAGGGGACGCGTAAACGTCAGCGAAAAGATATAGCCGATAACCGCAATGCCCAGGAAAACCGTGATCATTCCCAGTCCCGGTATGTCAACGCTCAGCCACTGAAACAGCAGGTCATTAAGCACATTGTTCGACCAGACAACGGCTGAATATATAATATAAGCAGTGGCTCCGAGAGGAAAGACCAGGAGCAGGCCGCGGAAAAAATTGTTTAGCAGGGGACGCATAACATGTGGGGTTAATTAGTAATGATCTGCCGGGATTCTAATGATATAAATGGCAACTCCCAAATTTGTAGGTTATTGGGATGAGTTCAATGCTATTTTTTACTATTTTCAACGTCTGTAAAATCTGCAATTAAGTAAACATTATTTTCATGTCTCACAAGAGCTCTGCTCAGATACGCCAGGAATTTCTGGATTTCTTCAAGACCAAACAGCATCTGCCGGTTCCCAGTGCCCCGGTGGCTCCGAAGGATGATCCCACGCTGCTGTTTACCAATGCGGGAATGAACCAGTTCAAGCCTATCTTTCTGGGAGAGCAACCGGGGTATAAAAAGGAAGGGGAAGTCTGGCACCGGGTGGTTGACAGCCAGCGCTGTATCCGTGTGAGTGGCAAGCACAATGATCTTGAGGAAGTCGGTCGCGATACCTATCACCATACGCTCTTTGAGATGTTGGGCAACTGGTCATTCGGCGACTATTTTAAACGAGAGGCCATCCGGTGGGCCTGGGAGCTGCTGGTGGATGAGTGGGACCTCAAACCCGACCGCCTGTATGCCACGGTATTCGGGGGAGATAGGGAAGATGGTCTGCCCGTGGATGAAGAATCGATAGCGCTCTGGAAAGAGGAGACGGGCATAGCGGACGATCATATCCTGAAATTTGATAAAACGGATAACTTCTGGGAGATGGGAAACACCGGTCCCTGCGGACCCTGCTCGGAAATACACATCGACTTGCGTCCCGATAAAGAGCGTGACCAGAAGTCAGGTGCCGAGCTGGTTAATATGGACGATCCCAAAGTGATGGAGATCTGGAACCTGGTCTTTATCCAGTTCAACCGGCAGTCGGATGGTTCGCTGGAGAAGCTGCCGGCCCAACACGTGGATACCGGCATGGGCTTTGAGCGGATGTGCGCGGTATTGCAGCAGAAAAAATCGAATTACGATACGGATCTGTTTACCCCGCTGCTGGATAAAATCGGAGCGCTCGCCGAAGTATCCTACGGCGACGCTGAGCAGACCGATATTGCAATGCGTGTGATTGCGGATCATATCAGGGCGGTCAGCTTTTCTATCGCCGACGGGGTTTCCCCCGGCAACGACGGCCGGAGTTATGTGGTGCGACGTATTTTGCGGCGGGCCATCCGTTATGGCTGGGATCGCCTGGAGCTCAAAGAGCCGTTTTTCCATAAGCTGGTGCCGGTGCTCGCCGATCAGTTTGCCGATGTTTTCCCCGTCCTGATTCAACAGCAGGAGTATGTGGTTAACGTCATCCGCTCCGAAGAGCAGAGTTTTCTAAACACGCTGGGACAGGGTATCGAGCTCTTTGAGGAGATGACAAAAGACAGCGACCGGATATCCGGGGAGCAGGCTTTTAAGCTGCACGACACCTACGGCTTCCCCATCGATCTGACTCAGCTCATGGCTCGGGAGCGGGGGGTGGAAGTGGACCAGGAAGGTTTTAAAGAGCGGATGAAGCAGCAGAGGGAACGGGCCAGGGCGGCCGGAAAGTTTACGGTTGATCAGTCGTCGCAAAAGGAATGGATCACGGTTAACGACACCGATGAATTCGAGTTTACAGGCTACGACGAGCTTGCGTCCGACGTCCGGATTAAAGCATTGCGAAAGGGAGATAATCACAACGCTATAATCCTGGATCGAACGCCCTTCTATGCCGAGAGCGGGGGACAGGTAGCCGATACCGGGGTCATAAGCAACGGGGAGGAGCATCTCCGCGTGCTGGATGTTCAACAGTCGCCCGATGGCTATATCCACACCGTGGATCAGTTGCCGGCCGATCCGGGGGGAGATTGGCAGGCGATGGTGGACCGGGAGCGCCGTCGTGAAATTCAAAAACATCACACGGCCACCCACCTGGTCCATGCGGCGCTGAAGCAGGTGCTGGGCGACCATATCGCACAGAAAGGATCGCTGGTGGATGAACGGCACCTGCGGTTTGACTTTTCTCATTTTGAGCAGATTACCCCGAAAGAACTGGGACAGATTGAGGAGATGGTCAATGAGAAGGTCCAGCAAAATATCTCCAAACAGGAGGAACGGAAGGTCCCTATTGATGAAGCCCGGCAGCGGGGGGCTACCATGCTGTTCGGCGAGAAATACGGGGAGGAGGTACGTGTTATAGCCTTCGATCCGGAATACTCCATGGAGCTTTGTGGCGGCACCCACGTCGAGGCCACCGGAGAAATCGGTTATTTCCGGTTGTTAAGTGAATCTTCGGCAGCCGCAGGGGTGCGACGCATTGAGGCGAAAGCCGGCAAGAGTGCAGGCCATCATCTGCGTTCGGAGCATGAACTGGTAAACCGGATACGGGCTGAAATAGGGCAAAGTGACCATATCGTGCGTGATATCCGGCAGCTGGTAGAAGATCGCAAGTCGCTCGAACGCGAGGTCGAGAAGCTGCGGCATCAGCAGAGCCTGGCTTGCCTGAACGAGCTGTTTGCGCAGCCGACGGTATTGGAAAATGGAGTACAGCTGGTGAGCGGTGAGATCCCCCGTGCCGATATGGACCTGCTGAAACAGCTGGGTTATGAAGCACTTGAAAAAGCCAAAGAGGCAACTATTACGGTTCTGGGCGCCCGGGATGAGGACGAAGGCAAAGTGTATGTTGCCGCGGCTGTTACGGATGATTTGACCCGTGAAAAGAATCTCAAAGCCGGGGCATTGGTCGGTACCCTGGGAAGAATGCTCGGCGGCGGGGGCGGCGGACAACCCAACCTGGCCACGGCGGGAGGACGCAAACCGGGCAGGCTCAACGAAATGTTTGATCAGCTTCCGTCTATTATTTTAAAAGAGTTGGATGAGGCATAATGTCCGCTTCCGACACATGCGGATAACGTTTTTTAACGTAAACAATCTGTAATATTCAAGAATTTTAAGTATATTTTGGAACTATAATTTTTAAAAATTTTAATATTAATCGTTGAAGCTACACTTGTTGGCGTAAATCGTTACTATGGCTGATAAAAAGAAAGAAAAAAAAGAAGAAGTACAGTTTACTCCCTCTGGAACGGGAATTCGTACTAACGGCCAGGTGGTCCGAAGTACGGAGTTACCGTCGCCTACCCGGAAAAAACACAAGTCGCTCGGTCTTACAGAAGAGGACGTTGTGGATATGTTTGAACTGATGTACCTGCAGCGACGTTTCGAGGAACGAGCCATGCAGATGTATCAGAAAGGAAAGTTCGGGGGATTCCTTCATCTCTATATGGGGCAGGAAGCCATTTCTACCGGTACGGCCTATGCCCTGAATGAGGACGATGATATTATTACGGCCTATCGCGACCATGGCTGGGGGCTGGTGCGCGGCGTGTCGCCCAAAGCGGGCATGGCTGAATTATATGGGAAGGTTACCGGATGCTCGAAAGGCAAGGGAGGATCTATGCACTTCGCCAATGTAGAGGATCATTTTTGGGGTGGACACGGTATTGTCGGCGGCAGTATTCCGCTGGGCGGAGGTATTGCTCTGGCTAACAAGTATAAGCAGAACGGCCGCGTTACCGCTTCCTTTTTGGGCGACGGGGCCGTGGACCAGGGCGTCTTGCATGAAACCATGAATATGAGCCAGAATTGGAGCCTGCCCTGTATTTTTGCGGTGGAGAATAACGGCTACGCGATGGGAACGGCCGTGCACCGCCACTCGGTTGGTGAACTGGTGGACCGCGCCAAAGGTTTTGATATGAAAAGTGCCGTCATCAACGGGATGGATGTGTTTACCGTCTATGAGAAGATGAAGGAAGTCGCCGAGGATGTCCGGGAGCATTCCAATCCCTGGTTCCTTGAAATCCGGACGTATCGCTACCGGGGACACTCGATGTCGGATCCGATGAAGTATCGAACCAAGGATGAGCTCAAGGAGTATGAGGAGCTTGACCCGATCGAACGCCTTAAAGGCTACCTGCTGGACAATGATATCATTGATGAGGATAATATTGAGGATATCCAGGAATCGGTGGAAGATACGGTCATGGAGGCTATCGACTTTGCCGAGGAAAGTGATTTTCCCGACAAGAGTCATTTATATAAAGATGTGTTTGTGGAAGATGACTATCCGTTTCATACATAATTGAAATCAGGAATTCTTTTTTTCAGTAACAGCTGATTAGAGAGCTTTGAAAAACCAGCAGTTTTGGCCAATATCAAAGCATGAGCGAATTTAAAAGGACTCCATGTAAGACAAATGTGAGAATTTTAAATGTGATAAAATACTCAGGCTGGCCAAAGGAACGGTTTTGCAAAGCTCTCGATTAAATATATCTAAAAAAATTTATTACTAAACTTAAAAACATGGCTGAACTACAATTCAGAGAAGCAATACGGGCTGCCATTGATGAAGAGATGCAGCAGGATTCAACTATTTTTGTAATGGGCGAGGAGGTGGCTGAATATGATGGTGCATATAAAGTTACGGAGGGACTCCTTGATAAATACGGCCCAAAGCGAATGATTGATACGCCTATATCCGAGTTGGGTTTTGCCGGAATAGGAGTCGGGGCAGCGATGAACGGATTGCGTCCCATCGTAGAGTTTATGACGTTTAATTTTGCGGTGTTGGCGGCGGACCAGATTCTCAATCACGCCTCCAAAATCAGGTATATGACCGGGGGACAGGTTAAAATTCCTATCGTATTTCGGGGTCCGAACGCATCGGCGGGACAGTTGAGTGCAACGCACTCCGTTTCCTATGATTCGATGTATGCCCATTTTCCCGGTCTGAAGGTGATTTATACCTCCGAACCGGAAGATGCCAAGGGATTGCTGAAATCCGCGATCCGTGATGACAATCCCGTACTGTTTATGGAATCGGAGCAGATGTACGGTTTGAAAGGGGAAGTATCCGAAGAAGAGGACTTTACCATTCCGATCGGGAAGGCCAAAATAAAGCGGGAAGGCAGTGATGTGACCGTGGTTGCCCACGGGAAGATGTATCATGTGGCGAAACAGGCGGCCAGCCAGCTGGAAAAAGAGGACGTGGACATGGAGATTCTCGACCCGCGAACGGTCAAGCCCCTGGATATCGAAGCCATTGTGAAGTCTGTTAAAAAGACGAATCGCTGTGTGGTCGTGGACGAAGCACATCCTTTTGCCGGACTGGCGGCTGAAGTGGGGTATTTGATCCAGCGCGAGGCTTTTGACTATTTGGATGCCCCTGTGCAACGGGTTACTTTACCGGATACCAGCGCGCCTTTTGCTAAAAATCTTTTTGATGAGTGGCTGCCCGGCGCCAACGATGTTATTGAAGCGGTTAACACCGTCACCTATCGCAAGTAAACTAAACGTACAAATTTAATACAGTTACTATGGCAATTAAGGTTGAAATGCCCAAATTGAGCGATACCATGGAAGAAGGGGTTATCGCCAAGTGGAATGTAGAGGAAGGAGACAAAGTAGAATCCGGTGACATTATAGCCGAGGTCGAGACCGACAAGGCTACGATGGAGGTTGAAGTTTTTGACTCCGGAACCATTCTGAAGATACTTGCCAGTGAAGGTGATGCGGTGCCATTGGGAACGGTAATGGCTGTTATCGGTGAAGAAGGGGAGGATATCAGTGATATCCTGGAGGAGGCCGGATCCGGACCCGAAAGCACTCCCGGCGCGGAAGAGAAGGAGAAGGATAAGGAGGAAGATGCCGACCAAAAGAAGCAGGAGAAGGAGACCGCAGATAAAGAAAAGGATGAAGATCACGATCCCGATTTTGAGGATCCCGGCAGGGAGCAGGAGAAAGCCCAGGCTTCGAAAGAGGCTGCCGAAAACGGCCGGATCAAGGCATCGCCCCTGGCCCGCAGGATGGCCGAAGAGGACGGAATTACCCTTGCAGATGTGGAGGGGAGTGGCCCGCAGGGACGGATCGTGAAACGGGATATTGAAAGCTACGAACCTGCAGAAGCGCCGGGTGCGGCAGTCGTTTCGCGTGAGGATAAAGAAGTTCGGGTCTCCCAGATGCGCAAGACCATTGCCCGCCGGCTTTCGGAAAGCAAGTTCAGCAACCCGCATTATTATGAGACTATATCGGTGGATATGCAGTCGGTGTGGGATGCCCGTAAACAAATTAATGAGGTCAGCGATACAAAGATAAGCTTTAACGATATTGTCGTTAAAGCCTGTGCCGCCGCATTGCGTAAGCACCCGGAAATCAACAGCTCCTGGCACGGAGATAAGATTATCCAGCACGGCGATGTTAATATTGCGGTGGCGGTAGCCGTTGATGAAGGACTTCTGACGCCGGTTATCAATAATACGGATCAAAAAGGGTTGGAACAGCTCCAAATTGAAACCAGGGAACTGGCTGAAAAAGCTCGGGAACGCAAACTGCAGCCCGAAGAGATGGAGGGCAGCACCTTTACCATCAGTAACCTGGGTATGTTCGGCATCGAAGAGTTTACGGCTATCATCAATCCGCCGAATGCCTGTATCCTGGCCGTGGGCGCTATCAAAGAGGTACCTGTCGTTGAAGACGGGGAAGTGGTGCCCGGCAAGCGGATGAAGATGACGCTCTCCAGCGATCACCGTATTGTGGACGGAGCCATGGCGGCGCAGTTTCTGAATACCCTCAGGCAGATGCTGGAGAACCCGCTGGGTATAGTACTGTAGTTTCTGATGCATATCAGAGTATCTGATTTTACTATTTCGCGAGTAATCCGGGTTAAGCATATATAAGGATTTTGCATGCGCGAAAATGCAGAGATTAGCCAGAAGAACGGTTTTGCAAAGGGTCTATACAAGGTTCTGGGTCGGGAGATTCAGAACCTTTTTTACTTCAGATTCCGGAATATGTTATTTGATTCCTCTATTTGAGGGAGTTCTAAATATGGATGAAGACAAATGAATGTCAACAATCACTATGTTTCGGCGAGACAAATGCGCTTTTCGCTGATGGAAGGGTGGTGGAACGCCGCAGGTACGCAGGCATCGCACAAACGAGCCAATAACCTTACAGATAACCGGGGAGAGCCTATATGAAAATTATGTTGCTGGGGGCAGGGGGACAGCTGGGACGGGAGTGGCAGATTTTTTTTAAGAAACGCGAGCACAACCATATCCTGCTTCCCTATACTTCTGCACAATTGGATATTACCCACGCAAGTGAGCTTACTGATGAAGTGCGCCAGCAGCAGCCCGGGGTGGTCATCAACTGTGCGGCCTATACGGATGTCGACGGAGCCGAGGAACAGAGGGACCTGGCGAGGAAAGTCAATACGGATGCGGTTGGGCAGCTGGGAAAGCTGAGTGCGGAGATGGGCTTTATCCTTGTTCATTACTCTACTGACTATGTATTTCCGGGCGAAGAGGAAGACCGCGAGCAGTTTCCCGATGGATATGCGGAAGATCATCCGGCGGACCCGGTAAATTACTATGGACAGACCAAGTGGGAGGGAGAGCAAGCCATTCGAAAAACGACCGGCCATCACCTGATCCTTCGTATTTCGTGGCTCTGTGGTGCGTTCGGGTCCAATTTTGTAAAAACCATGCTCCGGCTGGGCTGCCAGCGCGAGGTGCTGCAGGTGGTGGATGACCAGTGGGGGAGTCCCTCTTTTACGGCGGAGGTTGTACGACATACATGGACGTTGCTCAAAGCAGAAGAAACAGGCACCTTTCACAGCACCTCGCGGGGATTGATTACCTGGTATGACTTAGCGGAAGCTATTTTTGTAGAAAAAGATATTGATATTGATGTTACCGTAAAGGCGGTACCATCCGAAGCTTTTCCTACGGTGGCCGAGCGTCCCCGTTTTTCAAAACTGAACACGCAGAAAATAGAATCGGTCCCCGGTTGCACGGTAGAAGAATGGGAGGTCGGATTAGCCCGATTGCTCTATCAATTGCGAAAGTAAACTCCTATATTCGCAATCGGAAACAATATCACAGGAAACGGATATTATAACCAGGAGCTGAGTCATTTCCGGCCGGTCTGCGGCCCGGATGTCCAATAACCCTTTTAACGGTTCTGAAGGAACAACATACTTTACAGAACCCCGAAAGTAATTACGGGGTTCTGCAACAGGAATGAGTACGAATGGAGATAACGACTACAAATATCCCGGAAGTATTACTACTGAAGCCGATCGTACATCGCGATAGCCGCGGGTTTTTCCTGGAAACCTATCGCGAGGAGCATTTTCGTGCTCAGGGAATTGAGGTACATTTTGTTCAGGATAATTTGTCGAAGTCCCGCCGGAATACGGTGCGGGGACTCCATTACCAGATCGAACAGCAGCAGGATAAACTGCTTACGGTTATGCAGGGCGCTATTTTAGATGTGGCGGTCGATCTGCGCCCGGATTCGCCGACGTTCGGACAGCATACGACGGTGAAATTAACAGAGGATAACAGGCACCAGGTTTTTATTCCCAAAGGTTTTGCTCACGGTTTTTCTGTGCTTTCCGGGCAGGCGCTGGTCTATTATAAATGCAGTGCTTATTATTATCCCGAAGGCGAACGAGGGTTATACTGGAACGATCCGAAGCTGGATATCGATTGGCTGGTAGATGAGCCGGTGGTCTCCGAAAAGGACCAAAATCAGCCGTTATTGCACGAAATTTCTAATGAAGATCTGTTTTATGAATAAGCGAATTATGATTACCGGCGGAGCGGGCTTTATAGGTTCCAATCTGCTCTGCTGTTTACACGAAAAATATCCCGAGGCTAATTTCCTGAACATCGATAAGCTGAGCTATGCCTCCGACTTGTCATATTTGAGTTCAGTCAAGGATTCCAACCGGTATACGTTTAAGAAACTCGATATCGTGGATCGCGACGCCGTGAGGGATATCATCCGGACGTACGAGCCGGACGGTGTTTTCCACCTGGCGGCCGAATCGCACGTGGATAACTCCATCAAAGGTCCGGAGCCGTTCATACAGTCGAATGTGGTAGGCACTTTCAACCTGATTGAGGAATGCCGGCAGTTTTGGCAGCGAAAGGGAAAGTTGGACTCACACAGGTTTTTACACGTCTCCACCGATGAAGTATACGGGGAGCTGGGGGACGACGGTGCATTTTCGGAGGAAACCCCCTATGCCCCCAATTCACCATATTCGGCATCGAAAGCGGGCAGTGATTTTATTGTCCGCTCCTATTTCCATACGTATGGCATGAATGTGGTAACTACCAACTGCTCGAACAATTTTGGTCCCCACCAGCACGACGAAAAGCTGATCCCCACCGTTATTCGCACCGCTTTGGAAGAGGATGATATACCGGTATACGGGAAAGGAGAAAATGTGCGTGACTGGCTGTATGTGCAGGATCATTGTGAGGCCCTGGATCTGGCTTACCAGAAGGGCAGGGCGGGAGAAACATATACAATCGGCGGGGATAACGAGTGGAAGAATATCGACTTGGTTAAGAAAATATGCGACATCCTGAATGAGGAGCATCCTTCCGGTTCCGTAAGCGATTACAAGGAATTGATTACTTTTGTGACGGATCGCCCGGGTCATGATTTCCGCTACGCTATTGATGCCTCCAAGATTAAACGGGAGCTGGGCTGGTCCCCTTCCGATTCGTTTGAAGCGCACCTGCGGAAGACGATCCGGTGGTATATCGAGCGCTACCAGTAAAAAATCTGATCCAAAATTTATAAGCAGGGGGAGATTTGCAAGGATGATCCCTATCCTTGAATACGGACACCGTGCCATCCGCTCACCCGGAAAAATTATTTCAAGCGTTCATATTTGAAATAGCCTTACGAATCTAAAGATAAGATTTTGTACGGCTTTTTATTCTTCCGGCAGGTCATTGCCACGGGGCATAAATGCCTGGATACCGGTAATCTCCCGCCCCAGTACCAGCCCGTGGATATCATAGGTCCCTTCATAAGTGTTGACCGACTCGAGGTTTATCATGTGATGGATGACGCGGTAATCACCGGTAATGCCGTTGGCGCCATGCATATCGCGGGCCGTGCGTGCGATCTCAAGGGCTTTTTCACAGTTGTTTCTTTTGGCCAGAGATACCATCGAATGATGTTCGCGTCCATCATCCCTGAGCTTGCCCAGTCGCCAGGCGAGCAGCTGCATTTGAGTGATGTCCGTCAGCATATTCGCCAGTTTGGTTTGGGGCAGCTGGTTGGCCCCGATGGGGTACCCGAACTGGTTGCGGTCCAGCACATACCGGCGCGCCTTCCGGTAGCAAAATTCCGCCGCGCCCACCGCTCCCCAGACAATTCCGTAGCGTGCGCTGTTGAGGCAGGCAAAGGGGCCTTTGAGGCCGGTGATGTCGGGAAAGACATTTTCGTCGGGCACAAACAGATCCTCAAAAACCAGTTCCCCTGTTTCCGATGCCCGAAGCGACATTTTGTATTTTGTCGGCGGCGCGGTGAAACCATCCATCTCTTTTTCCACGAGAAATCCCCGGATAACACCATCGTCCTCTTTGGTTTCCTTGGCTTTGGCCCAGACTACCGCCACATCGGCGATGGGAGCATTGGTAATCCACATTTTGGCCCCGTTGAGGATCCATCCGCCCTTCGTTTTCATGGCGGTGGTGGTCATGGCTCCAGGGTCCGAGCCGTGATCGGGTTCCGTAAGCCCAAAACACCCGATCATGTTACCCGCTGCCAGTTCAGGCAGGAACCGTTTCTTCTGTTCCTCTGTGCCGAACGTTAATATGGGAAACATCACCAGCGAGGATTGCACGGACATAAAAGAGCGATAGCCTGAATCCACGCGCTCGATCTCCCGGGCAATGAGTCCATATGCGGTTTGACTGGCGCCGCTGCCCCCGTATTCGGGATCGATGTAAGCACCCAACAGCCCCAGTTCTCCCATCTCCCCGGCAATGTCAGGGTCAAAATACTCTTCCTGGTTGCCTTTTAAAGCCCGGGGTTCCAGCTTGCTCTGGGCGTAATCGCGGGCGGTCTCCATGATCATTCGATCATCTTCATTCAGCTCGGATTCAAACTGAAAGGGATCGTCAATGTTAAAGCTGTTGCGTGACATAGGGAATCGTTTGTTGAGCGTAAATTATTGTTTGCAAGGTAAGCGGATCGGAGACAAATGTAAATGCACTCGCCTTTACCCCCAGAACTCCTTCTTCAGCTCGCGGGCGATAATCATTCGCTGCACTTCGGAGGTCCCCTCGCCGATGGTCATAAGCTTGGCATCGCGCAAAAATCGTTCTACGTGGTATTCTTTGATATAGCCGTAGCCCCCGTGAATCTGAATGGCCTCGTCGGCTGCCCGCACGGCGAGTTCCGAGGCAAAAAGCTTGCCCTTGGAAGCGGCCTGCTTGAATGGTTTGCCCCGGTCTTTAAGCCAGGCTGCGTGGTGAACCAGAAAACGGGCAGCGTCAATGTCGGTAGCCATGTCGGCCAGTTTCGTTTCTATGGCCTGGAAGTCTCCGATGGGAGAACCAAACTGCTTGCGTTCTCCGGCATAGGTTATGGATTCTTCCAGGGCTCCGCGGGCAATGCCTACCGACAGGGCGCCGATGCCGATGCGTCCCCCGTCCAGCACTTTCATCGTATCGACAAATCCCTTATTCAATTCGCCCAGCAAGTTTTCTTGCGGCACACGGACATTTTCGAAGTAGACTTCCGTCGTATCGCTGGAATTCATACCCAGCTTTTCCATTTTGCTGCCGGATTGAACGCCTTCCCATTCACGTTCGACAATAAATGCACTGATGCCTTTGGTCCCCTTGTCGGGATCGGTTTTGGCCAGAACGACGAAAATATCTCCCACCGATCCCTGGGTAATAAAAATTTTGGTCCCGTTGAGCATCCATTGATTGTCTTTTTTTACAGCCGTCGTTTTCAAGCCGGACGCATCACTGCCCGAGCCGGGTTCGGTGAGACACCAGCCGGCGAGTTGTTCTCCTCTTGCAAGCGGCATGAGGTATTTTTCCTTTTGCCCTTCGGTGCCGGCCAGGGCAATGTGCCCCGATCCGAGCGAGGTGTGCGAGGCTACGGTCAGCGCCAGGGAGGCGTCCCAGCGGGCGATCTCCTCGATACCGAGACAGTAACTGATGTGGTCAATTCCCCCGCCCCCGTACTTTTCGGGATGAACCATCCCCAGAAACCCCTGTTCCGCCAGCTTTCGGATGATATCGCGGGGGAATTCCTTTCTTGCGTCGCGTTCTTTAACGCCGGGTGCAACGTGTCGCTCAGTAAAATCCTTGATGCTGTCGCGAATGAGCTGCTGTTCTTCAGAAAGTGTAAAATCCATAGAATAGTTGTTTAGGGTTTGGGCCGGTGGACCCCCATTTATTTGGCGCTGTACCTCTTCTTGCTATACAAGCCATTGTAAAATAATAAAAATCAGGGAACAACCTGTACCCTGTGCGATAATGGACAGGTGTTTGGTTCATCCCCAACAAGTACGCTGTTGATCAAGGCACAGGGAACGGATGCTGCATGGGACAGCCAGACGTCCATACTCTCTTTAGAAACCGGGATTATTGTGACTGGCCATAAATGGTCCAGCATTGTATGCCCTCATCGGTTTGGGCAATAAGCTCCGAATAACCATCCTCATCTATATCGGCAATAATGGGATACTGCATGCCGGCTGAGGGTACGATATGCATTCGTTCTCCGTTCGTTGACCGCCAGGCATAGAGGCGGGCATAATTGGCCAGTGTCAGGATTTCTTTCTGGTCATCACGGTTGATATCGGTTATCAGAGGTGTAAATGAATCGTCGGCGGGCTGACTCATATTTCGATTTAAAAGAAGTCGCCCGTCCATTGTAAAAACAAAAAATGAGCCGTTTGAATCCATCGTAACGATCATCGATTCATCGTAGGTCTGCCCCTCGCTTTGGATACGAAGCGTTTCTATGACCGGACTGCCAACCAGGGAGCTGTTGGAGACATAGATTGCTTCATGATCGACACTTGAAGAGGGAGATACGTCTAATGAATCAGCAAAAAGCTGATCGGGACCGATTGCATATAAATTTCCATCGGCCGCATTGCCCAGTATCTTTTCTTCATAGAGGATGGGAGAACCCGTCAGCGGGGCATCCACAAAAATTGGAAAACCGGCCTGGGAAGATCCGTCAGCCCGCCAGGCATGGGTCGCATTCTCGGAAAAGGCCGTCACTGTTTTACTTCGCCGGAATTCCCCGACTGTTGGTTTGCCGGAGAGCTGTGTATTGGTCGTTACCGGCCAGCCATCGATGTTTTGTCCCCTTTCATTCAGGGCATGCAGTTCACGATTGGCGGTAGCAACGAGTGCGTTCGGGAGGCCGTCTCCATCAATATCACTGATCAGGAGGGGGGTTGTGATTGTTTCATCAAGCGTAAAGGGAAATTGAGGCAAGGATTCTCCCTGTTCATCCCATCCATAGATTTTGTCACCCGCAGCCAATAAAATAACGTTCTGTTCCGTACCGTACCAGTCATATACGACCGGTGAACCGACCGGCTGGTCGCCATCGGTTTCCACTTCAAAAACAGTAGAACCGTCCGCCGCTACAGCGTGGACCACACCGGTATTCGTGGCAAAGATGAGTTCTCGCCGGCCGCTTCCCCCAATATCTGCCAGGGCCGGGGGACCGGTGAGATCGGTTTGCAGGGATAACAACCAGTTTTCTATATAGGGGTCCGTGCGTCCTTCAGTCCGGTGCGTGTTGAGCTGAAACCGGAGGTGTTCTTTATCTTCGTCCAGGGCGGTATAGGCCGTTAAAAAGTCAAACCTGGAAAGCAGGGTATTGGTATAACTGTCAGGATATAGAAACGACTGAATAAAGCTTCCAAAATCATTATTGGTAACAAACAGGCTGCTTATCTGTTCGGGAAGATCGGCTTTAACATCCCGAAAGGAGCGTTCATAATACATGGTTCTTCTCCGCTCGTTATCGGATTCGATAATTTCGGCAAGTCCCCTCCGTTGGGAGATGGCTGCCACATCCCCGGTGATCTTTAAGTAAAAGCTTGGAAAAGAAGACAGTGGACTCCCGATAAGTTGAGCTAACGCTCTGCTTTGGATAATATAGGTTCCCTCTTGCAGTTCAATGGACTGTCCGTCAACCAGCTGGTCCAGTTCATTTTTAAAAGCCTGCGGATTTGCCAGTTTTCGAAGGAAGAGATGCTCGCCCGTACCGAGGAAACCAGATTCGGCATACGTGACGAGTGCGAATTCCATGCCCAAATGCTCACTTATGGCAGCATACCGATCTTGCTGATCGATCAACATGGAATCCACCCGGGTAGTATCTGACAGCGACTGGGGCAGCTCCGTCGGGGGCGTTTTACGAAAAAGTCCGAAAGCTGCGGCACTGGACGAGATATAGCGGTCAAGGGTGATCGGAGCGTTTTCACTTGAAATAGCTTCTACAAGCACACTTTTTTCTTCGTCATCAAGGGGGACGGTGCCTGAAAACTGAAATTCGCGATTTTGTCCCTCTCCTTCCCCCGAAAGAGATAATAAGGCCGGTTCGGTCCCGGAAAAGGCATTCTTAATGGATGGATGGTACGTCACTTGTACCAGCTGCCGCACGGCCTGATCCAGCGAAGGCGTATTCATCATAATATGCCCGGGTTCCAGCTTCAGGTTATCAACCTCAGCCCGGGGTCCCTCTCCGGTGTACGCACGGATTGCTTCTTCAACTCCCAGGCTTGATTCTGAGATGATGAGCATATCAGAAAGCTGTGCGGCAAATAAATTGCGATTCTGAAGATGTAATTTTTGAATTTCTGTCTCCCGGAAGACATACTTGTTTTGGGCGAATTCCTGGTAATACCGCTTTTTCAGGACGTCAAGATATTCCGGCGGTGCTTCTGCCATCCAGACTGCCTGCAGCTTGTTACCGGTTCCCGGGTAAAGGATGATGCCGTGTAAAGTAGCCGATGTCCCGGCCGTTGAATCCACCTCCGACAGCAGCTGTATGGCAGATGAGGTGATGTCGTCGAGAAAGGGAGCCTGCTGCGAGCCAAGAATCGTGCGCAGTGTAGTCTCTTCCTCGGGAATAACTACAAAAGGAGCATCTCTGGGAATGGCCTGGGTCCATGGATCATTACTGACTGAGGAACAGGAGATGGATGTAACGATGCCAAGCAGAAGAAGTGCAGAGTATTTCAGTTTATTCATGAAAAGAAATAAGGTTATCAGAAGCGTTTATTGCTATAGATAAATGTTAGTTCAGAAGGCTTTTGCAAAACCGTTCTTTTGTCCAATATCTGCATTATCGCGTATTCAACATCCTTGCATATGCCTTATATGCTGGGGTCTTGAATACGCTCAGGGGTTGATATTGACTAATACTCCTGGTTATTCAGAGCCTTCATTTAATGACTTATAACCAAGCTAATAATGACTTATAACCAAGCTAATCAAAAAAAAGTATATGTTGCCCTCAAAAGTAACAATTATTAATATAAATGGACGTTGTAATCTCGAGTGCCTATAATACCATTCATTCTTACAAATTTGAAATACAGAGGTTCCGAACAATAGGGGGGCGGGGCTTGGACCGGAGAACAACTTGCTGATCTGTCCCCGCAAAAGCTCGCTGCACATCAGGTTCTTTTTGGCATAAAATATGGTTCAGAAAATATATAATGGATTGGAATTTGGCACGTTAAAAAAGAAAAGTAAAAAATGATGATCAGACTGGCTTATTTGTACAACATTGCTTTATTTAAATAGTAACCGCTGATTGCTACGTGGCTATGATAGCTAAATCTATACTTGAAGATATGGCTGGGACAGAATTCAATATTTTCTATTGGTTGATCTTGGGAACATTTACACTTGCGGCAGTGTTTTGGGCTACAGCTACCCTGCTCAATGTTGTTCGGCTGAGGAATATCCGGCTAAGCTGGAAGACGGGAAAAGTAAAAGGATATCCACTTTTTTCAACTCTTTTTCTGATAGCCACGATAGTGGTAGGTGGCGTGGCTGTTTACCGGGGAGAAACGGCTGAGATCATCGCTTCAGCCCTTTATATCTGGCTGGGAGTGAGCTGGTTCGGAACCAGTTTTTTTGCAAGTAAACGCTTTATTACCGACTACGGTATCGTTAAGAATGTCAACGAGCCGTCTCAGACCGTAGCCTGGCATCAGATACGCGATTTTGTAGAAAAAGAGAAAGAGGAGTACATTCACTATATTTTTATCTACAGTGCCGATATCTATGACGATTATTCTGATTTAATCCGCCTCGAGCTGGAAGTGCCGCACAAGCAGCAGCGGGCGTTTCAGAACTTGATTGCCCATAAACTCGGCCATCGAATTCGTTGTTATGTTAAAGACGACGATACCATAAATGTAGAACAGTTTAATTAATCGCAGCTGTAAATAAATCATAACTTATAGAGTAACAGTCATTTGTTTGAAGAGATACAAAATTCTGATATTGTTCAGGAGCGGGCGCTGCTGGTGGGAATATATGGTCCCCAGACGCCACGCATCCAGGCGGAAGAGTATTTAGATGAGCTTGAAATGCTCACCCGCACCGCTGGTGGTATTACGATAGACAAGGTATTGCAGAACCGCATGTCTCCCGATCCGTCCACGTATATAGGATCCGGCAAGCTTCGTGAGCTGAAGCAGATGGTCAGTGAGCACAAGATTGACACCCTCATTTTTGACGATGATCTTTCCCCGACCCAGATCCGTAATATTGAAGATGCGACGAAAGCGAAGTTGCTGGATCGCAGCGGACTTATCCTTGATATTTTTGCCTCACGCGCCCAGACAGCTGCCGCCAAAACGCAGGTAGAGCTGGCACAACTGCAGTATCTGCTTCCGCGGTTAACGCGCTTCTGGACTCACCTGTCCCGCCAGCAGGGAGGTATCGGTACACGAGGGCCCGGGGAAACGCAGATTGAGACCGACCGCCGGCTGATTGACAAACGGATCGCCACTCTCAAGGATAAGCTTGAGAAGCTTGACCGGCAGCGGACGACCCAGCGCAAAGGCCGTTCTGAAAATGTGCGGATTTCCCTGGTAGGCTATACCAATGCCGGCAAATCAACACTGATGAATGCATTGACGGATACCGAGGTATTAGCCGAAGACCGCCTGTTTGCCACCCTGGATTCGACCGTCCGCCGGTGTGAGATTGCCAATTACGAGGTCCTTTTGTCCGACACCGTCGGATTTATCCGGAAGTTGCCGCATGATCTGATAGAAAGTTTTAAATCCACGCTGGATGAAGTGCGTGAGGCGGATATCCTGCTGCACGTGGTAGACGCTTCTACCTTGATGATTGAGGACTATATCGACGTGGTGAACGACACGCTCGATGACATGAATGCCACTGAGAATAAGAAAATGCTGCTGGTGTTTAATAAAATAGATATTCTTGAGCCCCGGCAGATCGTTGAGCTGAAGAAGCAGTTCCCCAATGCGGTGTTTATTTCTGCTGAAAGAAATATCGGACTCTTGAAGCTGGAGAAACAGATTCGAAGTCTTATTGAAAAAGACTTTGTGACGGAAACCATGAGAATTCCTGCGTCAAAATACGAAGGGGTTGCTTTTTTACACCGCGAAGCCAACATTTTAGAAAAAAAATACGTAGGATCAGATGTGAAGCTGACCTTTAGTATCGCTGAACCCGATTTAATGCGGTTGAAAGCATTACTCGATAGTATTGATACGGCGGAATCAGTGATCTAAGTAAATAATCAAGCTAATAGCAGACCGATGCTGGTAAAGAAAAATCTCATAACGTCAGACTTCAATCCACTGAAGGGTACAGACACCGTTGAAGCAGTTAAGAAGCGGATGGAAGAGGAAAACGTGTATACGCTGCCTGTCACGGACAGCACGACCCATGCGCTGATCGGACAGATTAGCCGGGACGCGCTGGCGGAAGCAGATCCGACCAGCTCTGTGGCGGAGATCGATCTTGACGAACCGGTGAAAATATATCGGGAACAACATATCTTTGAGGCCGCCCGGCTCATGCTCCAGTATGAGCAGGAAATATTGCCGGTGGTCGATGAAGAGTGGACGCTGTTGGGCATTATTGAAAAAAAACGAGTGCTGGAAAAGATCCCTCAGATGCTTAATGTGACGGAAACGGGTTCTGTTATTTCGGTGATGCTTGATCGACGGGATTTATCGATTGCCGAAGTGGTGAATATCATGGAGACCGAAGGGGCCAAGATCCTGGGTATGACGGTTGAAAAATCCCGGGAATCGGGCCATTCTTTTGAAATTTCCTTCAAGCTCGATCTTGAAGATGTCAGTCGTGTGGCCGCAGCACTTCGCCGGTACGATTACGTGATTTCTACCAGCTCGGAAAACGAGGTTTTCAACCAGGATCTCGAAACCCGGGCCGACGAGCTTCTCAGATTCATCGATATGTGAACATGTCCTTGTTATATTATAAAAGGTATTGAAAAAAACAGGGGTTTTGTTCAATACCAAAGCCTGAGAGATTGGGCAAAACATCGGTTTTGCAAAAATCTCTGTAAGATGGGGTATTTAGTATCGGCCGTTTTTGTCTTTTTAAGCACCCTGCCCGCAGGTACAAGCCGTAACAGAAGCGTTATTAACGAACCCAACGTCTGTCATAACAGATAGTGGCAGGTGAGCCCGCCTTGCGATTCCTCCCACCACTTCCTTGAGTGTTGGGGTAAAAATCCTGTTATTTGGGTTTCTTCTCTTGAATTAAACACTTATTATCATCCGAATTACATAAAATTAACTTTCTAAACTTAGCTTGGGAGTAATTTTATAATGATCATATCATTGCATATGCCAAAGTGTGGGGGGACGAGTTTCAAAGAGTTGCTGAAGGGTCACTTTAAATGGCGGTTCTCCAAGGATTATGATTACCCTATACACTGGTCGCCCGGCAAGCGAAGGGAAGAGGCTATTCAGGCACGAGGGAGGATAAAAAGAAGACACCGGTATTTCTATCGGTATCGTTTTACCGAATGCATACACGGACATTTTTTGCCCTACAAATACGATTATTTTTACGGCAGGGATGGAAATAGGTTCATAACCTGGCTCCGGGACCCGATCGAGCGGCTGGTCTCTCATTATTATTTTTGGTTGCGCACCTACGAGACGGATAAACCGAAGCCGCTGCACAGAAGAGTCGTTGAAGAAGAATGGACGCTTCGTCAGTTTGCTTTTTCCGAGGAACTTAAGAATGTATATGCCGAGTTTTTATGGAATTTTTCTGTTCAGAGATTCGACTTTATCGGGATAACGGAACACTACGAAGAAGATGTGCACTATTTTGCCAATCATTACCTGGGACTGAGTGGCGTTTCAGTCCCCAAAAAAAACATCAGTCCCCGGAATTCAAAACCCCGTATTACCGATGAGGGACTCATAAAAGAACTCAAATCTTTTCATGCGCGTGATTACGAGCTCTATGACTATGCCCTTGAAGCCAGGAGAGAAAGGATGGAGACCAACGAAAAGCAACAAGCCACCGGGTGGACATAAGCGGTCCCGCGCAGAATAAGAATAATCTTTTCAGGCACCTTAAAAATCCGTATAATTTGTGGCTGTAAACATGATATTTCAATAAAGAGGCATGGAAAAAACCAGGAATGTTAATCGATATTAAAACCTGAGCAAATTCAAAACCACTGCATGTAAGAGATAAGGCATCTGAAAGGATGTTAAATTCGAGAAAAATGCAGAGATTGACCAAAAGGACGGTTTTGCAAAGTTTTCTACAATAAAAAAGAGGAAAGACTGAGTAAGGAAAACAGACATAGCGATTCGAGGTCTTCCGGCGACTCGTCGCCAAAAGACCAGCTTTCCGCTCAAGAGTATCGACTCATTCCGGTAGACGAGGAAGGGCAAAAGGGGGACAATGCGGTGAATCTGATTGAGCTGTTTCGCCTGCTGCGCGACCAGCGCCGGCTCATAGCTAAAATAACGGGCGGTTTTCTTATCCTCGGACTCGCTATCGCACTTTTAAGCCCGGTTGAATATACCTCTGAGGCTTTATTGATGCCCGAAATGAAAAGCAGTGAAAGTTCGGCCGGCGACTTACTGGAGAATTACGGAGGCATGCTGGGGCTGGGCAATATGGGATCGATGGATTTGTCGAAAGAGGGAACGATTGCCCCCGAGGTATATCCTAAAATCGTGCAGAGCCTCGGCTTTCAGCATCAGTTGCTTAATCAGGATATTTATTTTTCAAAGCTGGATACCACCGTTGACGGCTACACCTACTTCGAAGATATCCGTAGCCTGTCTCTTTTTGAAACAGTGCTCGAATATACCCTTGGGCTTCCGAATAAAATTGGTTCTCCGGAACCGCCTGCACCCCTGCCCGACTGGCTTCGCAGGGAGTTTGATGAAGCCGCCATTGTCGAATTGACGGACGATGAGCTTGAAATTATAGAGGACATGCAGGAACGCATATCCATCGAACTGGAAGGTGAAACAGGGGTACTGACAGTCGAGGCCACGATGCCCGATGCCGTTGCTTCTACCCAGGTAAATCGCAAGGTTATCAATATGCTGAAAGAATTTGTTAAGTCTTACAGCACACAGAAGGCCAAAGAAGACCTGGTTTTTGCCGAGACACAGCACAAGCAGGCGCGGGAGCGTCTTGAGGAAGTCCAGGGAGAACTGGCATCATTTCTGGATCAAAACGTGAATCTCGCTACGGCTAAATCCCAGGCCCGTGAACAACGACTGCAGGCAGAATTCGACTTGGCCTATAATATGTATAACAATGTTTCGCAGCAGCTGATGGAAGCCAAAATGAAAGTACAGGAACAAACGCCTGTATTCAAGGCGCTGCAAGCGGCGAATGTACCAACCCAAAAAAGTAAACCGCAGCGCCTTCTGATCCTTATCCTGTCGTTCTTTGCAGGACTTGTCGTCTCTTTCCTTTATATCGCCGGACGGAATATCTATGATAATGTCAACCGGCAACTATAACTACCTTTTGTCATAAAACCCGTTTGTCATATCAGTATCGGTGACCTATTTGTTAACTATGCTTTAATTGTTGAACACAGATGAAGCCATCGTCCAGTTCTTCTACAGAGGGAAAGGGTATTTTAGCACAAAATACGCTGGTTAATGTGATGGGGCGGGGCATACCGCTGCTCTTTGCCGTTATTGCCATACCCTTTGTTATCGATGGGCTGGGAACCGAACGTTTCGGGGTACTTACGATCGTCTGGATTGTAATCGGCTATTTCGGTCTTTTTGATATGGGGCTGGGACGGGCCACCACAAAATTTGTGGCGGACGAAGAAGTCCGGGGCGGGGGACAGCTATCGCCCATTATTTTTACTTCTATTTTTCTGCTGATCGGTTTTGGGATCATAACAGGACTGCTGATTGTGGTGGCAACGCCGTACCTGGTGAATGACCTTCTGAATATTCCCGCCCCCCTGATCGAGGAAACACGGAAAGCTTTTTATATTCTGAGCATTTCTATTCCTCTCGTTCTGGGGTCGGTGGGGGGACGCGGGGTCCTGGAGGCCCAGCAGCGATTTACCCTGGTCAACGCGGTAAAAATACCGGCAAGTACTCTCAATTATGTTGGTCCGTTATTCATACTTCCTTTCAGCAATCAGCTGCATCACGTGGTGCTGTTGCTGGTGGTCGGACGTGGAGCATCCTTTATTATTTATCTCTATTACAGCTGCCGGGATCAGCAATTTTTGAAACCATCCGAGTACCCCTTTTTCCACTGGGCCAAAAAACTGCTGGGATTCGGAGCGTGGCTGACCATCAGCAATTTTATCAGCCCCATAATGGTGTATATGGACCGCTTTATACTGGGAGCCATACTGACCATGAGCGCCGTAGCGTACTACACCACACCGTATGAAATGGTAAGCCGTCTCGGCATCATTTCCGGAGGATTTATGGGCGTGATGTTTCCGGCCTTCAGCGTCTATTCGCTGAAAGATGAGAAGAAGCTTACAGCCCTGCATCAAAAATCAATCCGCTATTTACTTTTGGCCCTGATCCCCCTGGTCACTTTTTTGATTCTTACGGCTGAACCGCTGCTCTACTACTGGCTGGGCAGCGAGTTTGCAGAAAACAGTACGCTCGTCCTGCAAATACTGGCGGCCGGGGTCCTGATCAACTGTATAGCGATGGTGCCGTCCACTCTTATACAAGCTGTGGGCCGGCCTGATATCCGGGCGAAACTCCACATGGCCGAGCTGCCGGTATACCTGGTTATGATTTGGTTTTTCGCACATTATATGGGCGTTGTCGGCGTAGCGCTGGCCTGGCTGCTGCGCGTTGTTATCGACGGCGGATTCCTGCTGTTTTTCTGTAACCGCCTGGTGTCGTTTATGAACCCGAATAATAGGGGAACGCTTTACCGTCAGTTGCTTCTGTATACTACTGTTTTCATATTTCTTGCCGTACTGTTTTTCCTCATCGAGGGACGGGTTATGGTCCTGGCATTCGGTAGTTTTGCTGCGTTGCTTAGTTTTTATCTTATTTGGTCGCGTACGCTTAAACAGGATGAACGACGGCGGGTTATCGGGCTTTCCCGGGAGGTGAAGAAAATGATTGCGTCCACCGCAGACAGATAGGTTCATGGCAAGGCGTTGCTTCATCAGGACCGGAAACCGGCCACTATAAGAAAATAGTTCTTTGCGTATCCTCGGGACCCTTTTGTGCAGTTTTCTGGTACAGGAAGGCTTTGAAAAACCGGAAATGTTAGTCAATATCAACCCCTGAGTGAATTCAAAACCAGAGCTTATAAAGCATATGTGAGGATGTTAAATTCGAAAAGTACAGAGATCGGCCAAAAAAAACGATTTTGCAAAGGCCTTCTGCAGGCCTTTTACCAACGGATTTAGTCAAAACGTGATATGACAACAACTGCAACACCGAAAGTGTATATTATCTTGGTCAACTGGAATGGCTGGGAAGATACAACCGAATGCCTCCGATCGCTGGAGGAGCTGGATTATGCCAACTATTCCGTCATTGTTGTGGATAACGGGTCCACCGACCGGTCGGTAGAGAAGATAGAGCGCCGGTTTCCCCATATTACACTTCTTAAAAACGACGAAAACCGTGGGTTCGCGGGAGGAAATAACACGGGGATTGAATATGCGATGGACCGGGACGCAGAGTATGTGTGGCTGCTTAATAACGATACGGTGGTCGACCGGCAGGCTCTTTCGCACCTGGTTGAACGAATAGAAGAAGATGCCGCTATAGGTATCTGTGGATCCAGACTCATATATTACCACCAGCGCGACACCACCCAGGCGTGGGGCGGGGGGAGATTCAACAAATGGACCGGGACGATCCGGAGTTTTGGCCAGAACAAACCGGTGGATTTGATGCCCGACCGCCGGGTCATAGAAAAGAAGATGGATTATGTGGTAGGCGCCTCGATGCTGGTTTCAGGGAGGTTTATCGACAGGGTAGGGTTGTTGAGCGAAGAATATTTTCTGTACTACGAGGAGATAGACTGGGCGATGCGCGGGGAGGGACAGTTCAGCCTGGGTTTTGCCCCCGGCAGCATAGTCTATCACAAGGAGGGCGCCTCTACCGGGGGACAGCAACTGGAACAGGCGAGCAGGAGTAGGCAGTCCGATTACTACCAGCTGAAGAATCGGCTCAAATTCACCTGCAAGTTTTTTCCGGCTTATTTGCCCGGCGTCTATTTATCCGTTATTTATGCCATGATAAACAGGATGAGGCGTGGCCAGTGGAGTAGGATTCCGATGATTATAAAACTGATGTTCACCTTTAACACATAGCCAGGAAAACTGTTACCGTGGATCTCCAAAAGTCATTTGTGGTGGGACTCTCGCTCGTAGCGCTATTCGGTACGGTAACGAACTTCGTTTATCTGAGTCCGCTGCTAACTTTTTTGGTGCCCCTGGGCATCTATGCCGTGAACAAGAATGAGCTGGCTCGGCCCATTGCCTGGCTGTATGCCTTCCTTCTCCTTTTTTTGACAAGCGTCGTCCTATACCACCCGCTTTCCCTGGTTGAGTTCGGTTTTTACCGGCGCGACGGCAACTTTATCATCTCCTACGCGCCCCTGCTTATATTGCCACTGTTTAGCTACGAGTTTAAGCTGCGGCAATATTTCCGGAGGTTTTACCTGTTTGCCGTCATCCTTTATGGCACTCTCTTTTTCTATCACCTGCTAACGGCCAACCTTGGGGGAGGACTCAACGAGGTGATCTTTGGAGGGTTATTCTATGCCCAGAATGCCGCGGGAGGATTTTTATCTATCCTGGGTTCCCTGGGGTTTGCTTACTGCTACCACCGGCGCAACAAGAAAGAGGCTTTCTTGTTATTCCTTATTTTAATAATCCTGCTGGCCACGTATTCCCGGGGGTCCATACTGGGACTGGTCCTGGGAATTATGGGCTGGTATTTCGCCATCACCGGGCGATTCAAAACGCTTCTTCTGCTGCTGTTTGTCCCCGTGCTGTTTACCATCGGCAGCCTGATGATCGGTTATCCTTTTTACAAAAGCCAGCTTGCCACGACCAATCATGTCCAGGTGGAGCTTGATGATGAAGTGGGACAGAAGAACGCCAACGTGATGATCCGGCTGTTTTATAACTTCCCTAGGGCCTATCACGTTTTTCGCCAGTCTCCGGTCCTGGGAACCGGGGTGGGATCGTATGACGATCAGCCGTTTGATTTCAAAGAAATCATTCCCGGGATACGGTATAACGCCCAGCCAAACAAGTCCCACACCGATGCCCATGCCCATCATTCGTACCTCCATATCCTTGCCGAGCAGGGGGTGGTCGGACTGGCGCTCTTTCTGGTCTTCTGGGGATCGCTCTTTTTGTACCTCAAACGGATTAAAACCCAGCCGGTGATCCGTGACTACCTGCTGATCGCCTTTTTTACGATCATTTTTTCCTCATTTACCGAGCATCGCATTACCGCCCCCGCACAGATGCTGCCGTTTACTATTTCGCTGGGCCTGTTGATTATGCACAAGGAAAATTTCAGGCGGGTTAAAGTAAAGAATAGTTAATGAGCCCAATAGTTATTAACGGACATTTTAAATCACAGGCCGTGACCGGCGTTCAGCGGTATGCCCGCGAAATTCTCCGGGAGTTTGAGCGCAAGCAGCGGGACTACCGCTATGTCGAGCCGCCTGCCTCACTCAGCTCCGACGCGCTGCGGCAGCTTTGGATGCAGGGAGTGATGCCCTTTGGTGTTGCGGGCGGGGAACTGCTGTGGTCGCCCACGAACATCGGACCAGTGCTGAGCAGGAACCAGGTTATTACCCTGCATGATATAGCCGACCGGCTGCACCCCGAATGGTTTGACGGCCGGTTTGTCCGCTGGCGGTCGCTCATTTTACCGCCCTTGCTGAAAAGAGTAAAGGGCATTATAACCGTATCGGAGTATTCCAGAAAGACCATCACGGAGTATTTCCCCTACACCAAGGGTAAGATCGAGGTCATATACAACGGAGTGCGAACCGATCATTTTTATCCCCGTCAGGACCGGGAGACGGCCGGGGTGAAAGAAGAATTTGAGCTGAACAAGCCCTTTGTCATGACCGTCGGTTCCCTGGATCCCCGCAAAAACATCAATGGGTTGCTCAAGGCCTGGAACCAGCTTCCCGAGGCAATCAGGGGGGAGGTCGAGCTGGTTGTGATAGGTGGCGGCGTCAAGTCTTTCGACTTTGAACTCAGGGAAGAAACCGATGCCTCGGTTCGCTTTTTGGGATATGTGCGGGATGATGTATTGCCCGCCCTCTATACGGCTGCCCACCTCTTTGTCTATCCCTCGCTGTTCGAAGGCTTCGGACTGCCGGTGCTGGAGGCGATGGCCTGCCGGACCCCCGTAATCACCTCCAATACCACCTCGCTGAAGGAGCTGGCCCGGGATCACGCCCTGACGGTAGATCCTCATAAACCGGAAGAGATTGCTGAAGCGGTAAGTCGATTGCTCCGCTCCGAAGAATTGCGAGATCAGTTGGCCGGAAAGGGTTATCGTTATGCGCGGGAAGGATTCAAATGGAGCGAAGCGGCTGATAAAACGTATGAGTACTTGCTGCAAAAACAACAGGAGTGAAGCTGATGAGTAAGGGGCATAAGAGCGTCCCAGATACATTCAACCAATAATAAAACAGGTTACCGGCAATAATACCTGTTCCGTTTTAAGCAGTCGATCGAATGGTTGTTCAGGGTCCTTAAAATAGACAAAGCTCAAAAAAGCAATAGATAAAGCTCAAATACGCCTGCCGGGCCGGCCGAGTACGGCTGCTATTCAGCAGTAGCGGTTTCAGTCGATTCCGGTCCCCCGCAGCCGGCAGATGCGGCAGGTATAGGGGACAGCAATACGTTACATGAAATAGGTCCCTTCGAAGACAAAATGAGCGGGTCCTTCCAGCTTAAGATTAGTGTAGGTTTGTGTCTGTGGGTCAAAGGAGAAGTAAACCAGCAACGTTCCCCCCTCTGTTATGACCTGAAAAGGCAGTTCGGTGTCGGGCCGGTTTTGCAGCTCGTGCCACACCAGGGCAGCGGCGATGGCGCCGGTCCCGCAGGCCAGCGTGAGATCTTCGACCCCGCGTTCATAGGTCTGAAGGCGAACTTCGTTATCGCCGGTTCCGCAAATAAAGTTGACGTTGGTGCCTTCCGGCTGGAAAGCAGGGTGATAGCGAAGGGTTTCCCCTTCCTGGCGCAGTAGATCTTCCTGCTGAAGCCGTTCTGCATCTGCAAGCGTGACGATATGTTCGGTTCCGGTATGGGATTGCCAGATTTTTTTGTCGTTCAGGTCCATCTGCCTGACCTCCGTCTCAACCGGAAATGAAATCCGTACGGTATTCGAGTCCATCACGCTGGCTTCGTACAGCTTGTCGTGGACCGTAAACGTGTGGTTCTTGTCAAAACCGAGGTTGCGGGCGAAAAGCGCCAGGCACCGGGCGCCGTTCCCGCACATGCCCGCGTCGCTGCCGTCCGGGTTACGGTAAAACATGGTGTAGTTGGCTTCCCCGTGTTCGGCGGGAAACAGGGCGAGCAACCCGTCGGATCCTATGCCGAATTTTCGGTCACAGAGCTTGGGAGCAAGCCGCACCAATTCCTCTTTGGAGAATAGCCGTTCCAGGTTGTTGACAACTACGAAATCGTTGCCGGTCCCCTGCATCTTGGTAAAAGTGATGGTTGTTCTGTGGGTATCCATGGTTAATCCGAAAAAGCGGGTAAATGTTTATAGGATTCTTCAGGTGCAATTTCAAGGTCACGGTCGCGCATCAGGTTGGCAAAGCGCAAAGCCAGGACCGTAAAAACAATTTTGCCCTGCACGTATTGATAAATCATCGGTTTACATTTATTCACTTCTTCAATCATCGACTGCAGGCGCGCCTCGTGAAGCGTGTCGCAAAATTTCCGGATCACATCCAGCTTGTCGGCGTTGGTGATGAGCGCTTTGTTTTCCGTAGCGCGGTACACCAGCAGGTCGCGGAGAAAGACCTCCAGCACATTCAGTATCGCAATTTGTCCCTCTATATTCTCCCGTTTCTGCCAATCCTGGGCCATCCGGGTGATTTCAACGGCATCCTGAATATAGGAAGCACGCAGGTAATCCACGATTTCCCTGCGGAGGCTTTTGAGCTGATCAACCTCATAGAAACGCGTCAGGGCATAATTGCCCCCGGATACGCGTGCCAGGTAGCTCGCATCCTCCCGGGAGAGTCCGTCATGGGCGGTCAAGGCCTGTTCGATCTCTTTTGTTTTTAAAGCAGACAGTGGAATATGCTGGCAACGTGATAGGATTGTGGGCAGCAGGGCTTCAGTATGGCTGGTGGTCAGCAGGAACATAAGGTTTTCCGAAGGCTCTTCGAGGAGCTTCAGGAAAGCGTTGGCCGCTTCCTTGCGCATATGTTCAATGTCAGTCAGCACAATAATGGTTTTGCGTCCCTCATTGGGTTTTAACCGGGCGGCCCGGCGGATATGCTTCCGGAAATAATCAATAGGATAGAATGCCTGCAGGTTCTTGGAATTCGTGTCGTCCGTGAGAGAGGGACGCAGACTGAAGTCCACGATTTCGTAGGGATCGTCGCGCAGCATCTCCAGACGGGGACGAAGTTCCATTTCTACATCGTTTTTATGAACGGCGCTGGTCGGTACGGGCAAAAAAACATGAATATCCGGGTGGGTAAACCAGGATGATTTTTTGGAAAATGCCTGGTTCCCCAGCCCGGTGAGGTTGTCAATGCCGTTTATAAGCTCCGCAAAGGCCAGAGCAAAAGCTTTTTTTCCGGTTCCTGGGGAGCCTGAGAACAGGTAGGCGTGACTGATACGCTCGGATTGCAGGATACGCTTGATCTGTTCGCGTGCGAACTGCTGTCCGACCAGCCGCCGGTCTCCAAAATCGAATGTCAGATTATTGTATTCGGTCATAGTGTTTTATTCTTCCCAAATATAGTCAAAAAGTAAGATGCCGGCTGTGATGGTCGTGCCCGTATAGCCTACAAGTGCCCAAAAATCATTCAGATAATGCTGAGAGAAATCCTCAATGAGCGCCACCTTGGTAAGCTGAACCAAAATGAGGATAAGCGGGAACAACAGGGGAATGCTCAGAACCGAAAAAATAGCTCCTTTCCGGTCTGCCTGCGAGACAATGGCGCCCAGCATGGTAGCCACGCCGGAAAGACCTGCCGTGCCCACGGTCAAAACCAACAAAAAGGCACTGCTGTCGGCAATAGATATTCCCAATAAAAAAATATAGGTGATAAAGGTCACACAGTTTACTGACAAAGTAAAGAGATAGTTGAAGCACAGTTTACCCAGGAAAACATCAATGGCCCGACTGTGAAGCCGCAACAGATCAAACGTTCGTTTGTCTGTTTCCATTACAAATGAACGGGACAGGCTGGAGAGGGCCGCAAAGAGAATAATGATCCAAACCAGGGCGCTTTGGGCGCTTTTGGGAAGCTGTTCGGCGTTCAGTGCAAATAATACAAGCAACAAAGAGGCACCTACGAATGCCAGAACGGTATTTATGGCATAGCGCGACCGGAGTTCGATCTGCAGGTCCTTGCTCAGTATGGCGGTTATTCCCTGTAATAAATTCATCAGCAAAGTTTACAAAAAAAGTAGGGAAGTATTAATTCGAATTTGGTATAAGAGGCCTTGTTTTTAAACATATAATCTTTGCTAAACTGTTATTTAGCCCAATCGCTACACGTTCCTTATTTCAAAATCCTCATGTATCGTCTACATATTATAATATACACTGCGGTTTTTGAAATCGCTCAGGCTTTGATATGGAAAAAACCCCGGGTTTTCAGAGGCCTCTTAAAACCGGATTGATTAGGGGGATAAAACATTCACCCGAAATTATTGTAGATTAGGGGAGTAATGGACTTGTATCGGAAGCTAAACGATGAGTATATTTGAGCAGCAGATGAAATAATTAAATTTTAGTCTTTTTCGCATGAATATTTTCAGCTTATTAGATACCCAAACCGTTTTGCCGAACCTGGAAGCTAATAATAAAGCTGAAATACTGGAGAAATTAGTATCAACTCTTCAAGGGCAGGTTTCGCAAGAGGAGGCCCAGAAAATCCTTGAAGCGGTCAAAGAGCGGGAAAATATCATGTCCACCGGGGTAGGAAAGGGACTCGCCATACCACATGCCAAAACAGCTGTTATCGAACAGACCTATGCTGCCTTTGCCGTGCTTAAAGAACCTGTGGAATACAATGCGGTTGACAACAAACCCGTTTCGATGGTTTTTTTGCTGGTAGGTCCGCAGTCGAGCAACAGTTTGCATATCAAGATGTTGAGCCGCATCTCGCGACTGATGAATGACAGTAATTTTCGGAATCGACTGAATGAATGCACCACTGCAGAAGAAATTATTGAACAATTTAAGAAAGAAGAGCATGTGTCTTTCAGTGGATGATTAAATTCCAATAAATCACAGTTGTATGGTTGGAAAAAATACGATTTGTACAGGTTGGGCTATATTGGTTTTGGTCGCGGTCCAGGGGAGTGAGGTAAAGGCCCAAGACGTTGTTTTTTCACCTGAAGTTATACAGACGATCGAAAACAGTCGTGTCTACGATGCTTTTTGGTCGGTTATTGTGCGCGATAGCACTGGCAAAATCCTTGAAGGCTATAATTTTGACAAGATTATTCGTCCGGCTTCCAACCTGAAGCTTTTGACGTCCGCCATGGTATTGAAGGAACTGGGACCCGACTTCCGGTATTCCACAAAAATATACGGCCTGGGCTCACAGTCTGGGAACACCTGGCAAGGTGATATCATCATTCGGGGAAGCGGCGATCCGTCCATTAGCGGGACATTCTATAACGACGATCGCTTTTATGTTTTTGAGAAATTCTACCGGGCCCTGGATTCTCTGGGCATCAGAAAGGTTGAGGGTTCCCTCATCGGCAACGATTCGTATTTCGATCAGCGGGTTTACCCGGAAGGGTGGAGCTGGGATGATCTCACATTCTATTACGGGGTAGAAATTAACGCCTTGTCGTTCAATGAAAATGCAGTCGACCTCCGCGTATACGCCAATAACAGTATAGGCGAGAAACCCCATATTGAATGGTTTCCTTTCGATACCGATTATGTGGAATTTGTTAACAAGCAGGTCATCACCCCGGCCTATTCGGAATACGACGAGTCATACCGGCGAATTATGGGTACAAACACCATTTTATTGCGGAGCACGCTGCCGCAGAATTATGTTGAGAAGGAATCGCTCTCCATTATGGACGCGCCCCGTTTTTTTGTGGATACCTTTGGAAAATACCTGGCACAGGGGACTATTACGTTTAACAGGCCTTTTTCCGTTGAAAGCCATACACGGAATTGGGAAAGTAGTCGTTATACCATCCTGAAAGAGCATCAGTCGGTTCCGCTCAGCCGACTGCTTCAGGAGATGAATAAAGAGAGCAATAATTTCTATGCTGAGATGTTGCTTAAAACCGCCGCGGCCGAGCACTATAAAACGGAGGGAAGTACCGAACTCGGTATAAGCCTGATTGAAACTTTTGCTATGGATATGGGTATGGATATAAAGGATTTGGAGATAAGCGACGGTTCGGGTCTGGCGTCCTCCACCCTGATGACGAGTGAAGACCTGAGCAGAATGCTGGTAAAAATGCGTTCTGCCCCTCACTTTGACGTGTATAAAAATAGTTTGTCGGTCGCGGGAAGAGACGGTACGCTCGAACACCGGTTTCGAAACTCACCAGTCGCAGATAAAATGCATGGCAAAACGGGATATGTTTCGGGCGTTCGAGCTCTGAGCGGATATTTGGAGTCGGCATCGGGACAGCCGCTTGTGGTCAGTATCATAACGAATAATTACACCGAGTCGACCTCTTAT
>NZ_JBEPWZ010000004.1:0-38204 GCF_041642155.1 Fodinibius sp. | reverse complement strand
AATGGGACGGAGAGCAGTTTAAGTCGGTGTATTTGAATAATACCGAACATTTAAAAAACGGAGTTTAGCCATTGAAAACCCAAGGCCGGTCGCCGGTTCAGCCCCCGGTGGGTTTCTGTAAAAGAGATTGTTCTCCCGGTATCATCCATCACCACGAATCGGGCATTCGGTACCCGGCTTCCAAATCGAGGAATACAGCGAAATTTAAAGATACAGAGCGTTTATGAGTGAAAAAGTACGCAGGATGTTTGCTGACATAGCCGATGACTACGACCGGGTTAACTCCATTCTCTCGTTTGGTGTCCACCATGCCTGGCGCAGCCGAACCGTGCAACTGAGCGGGGCACGGGAGGGTCATCATGTACTCGATTGTGCCACCGGGACGGGCGACCTGGCATTGGAATTCAAGGAAAAGGTGGGGACCAGCGGATATGTGCTGGGTACGGATTTTTGCAAGGAGATGATCGAACATGCTCCGGAAAAAGCACAGAAACACGGCTTAACCGTCGATTTTGAAGTAGCTGATGCCATGGATCTGCCCTATGAGAGCGGCCGGTTTGATATTGCCAGCATCGCCTTTGGTATCCGCAATGTGGACGATCCCGTACAGGCACTCAAAGAGATGGGACGGGTGGTCAAACCCGGTGGGAAGGTGGTGATACTCGAATTCGGTCAGCCCAAAGGATTGCTAAAGTATCCTTATGAGATGTACAGCCAGTACATCATGCCTGCAGTCGGGGGATGGATCAGTGGTAACCGTGAGGCCTATACCTATCTGCCCAGGACAAGCGCCGAATTTCCGGCGGGAAGTAACTTTGTTGACTTAATGAAGGAATCGAATACTTTTACTTCACAGATGTTTGAAAAGCTAACCGGCGGCATTGCTTATATTTATGTGGGCACCGTTCAATAAATAATGTATATTCAATCCACCTGAGTGGTTGAGGTTGGATATTCCTACTGCGTCCGACAGCGATCGGATCGCGGATCCTGGATGCGTCAGATAACAAACAGGCCATTATCCGCACGCCGGGCCGGGGGACAGGTGGTTTATACCGCTCAATATGTTGCAAATTTAAATTTTATTACCAATAAATTTTTTTGACATGTCATTAATGGAAATAGAAGCAATCAAGAAAGTATTACCCCATCGCTATCCTTTTTTATTGGTTGACCGTGTTTTAGAGTTGGAAGAGAAGCGTATACTTGCATACAAAAATGTTACAGCCAATGAGGATTTCTTTAACGGGCATTTCCCCGGAAAACCCCTGATGCCAGGCGTGTTACAGGTAGAAGCACTGGCTCAGACGGGCTGTATTATGCTTACTGAAATGCATATAGAAGATCCCGATAATAATCTTATAGTGTTCACCAATATCAATAAGGCGAAATTTCGTAAATCAGTGGTCCCTGGAGACCAGCTTATGATGGAAGTGTTCCTTACCAACAGGCGCCGAAACTTTACAACTATGGAAGGGACCGCTACCGTTGACGACAAAGTGGTGTGTGAGCTTGAAGCGACCTCGGCAATTGTTCCAAAAGAAGAAGAAAAATGAGTACACAATCATCCCCAGACCGTCCGCCTAAAATAACCACCCAGACTATCGTTGACATGAAGAAGGGGGGGCAGAAGATCAGTATGCTCACGGCCTATGATTTTACGATGGCGCATATTGTAGACCAGGCGGGTATTGACGTGATTCTGGTGGGCGATTCCGCCAGCAACGTAATGGCCGGCTACGAGACCACGGTTCCGATGACGCTCGACCATATGATTTATCACGCCTCTTGTGTGGTTCGCGGCGTTGAAACGGCACTGGTTATTGCCGATCTTCCGTTCATGAGTTATCAGGTGACCTCCAAGGAAGCCCTTATCAGTGCCGGGCGCATGATGAAGGAAGCGGGGGTTCACGGGGTCAAGCTGGAGGGGGGAAAACCAATCATTAAAACAATTACAAAAATTGTGGATGCGGGAATCCCCGTTATGGGTCACCTGGGACTAACTCCCCAGAGCATCTATAAATTCGGGACGTATAAAGTGCGGGCTACCGGGGATGAGGAAGCGCAACAGCTCCTCGAAGATGCCAGGCATCTGGAAGAAGCGGGCTGTTTTTCCATTGTTTTGGAAAAAATACCCGCGGAGCTTGCCCAAAAAGTAACGGCTGAACTCTCAATCCCAACGATCGGCATCGGGGCCGGCTCAGAGTGCGACGGACAGGTATTGGTGACTCACGACATGCTTGGTCTCAATAAGGAATTCAAACCGCGTTTTTTACGCCGCTATGCCGATATGCACTCGGGGATGACCGATGCCGTTCAATCGTATATACAGGATGTTAAATCCGGTGATTTTCCCAATGCCCAGGAGCAGTATGGTTAGCCCGTATTTCTCACAATACGCTCTTTTTTTCGATTCCCTTGCAATGAAGAATTTAATCTGAATTATTCCCGCATGGATGCTAAAATAAACCTTGTCCCTTGTGGAATAATCCGACTACAGCAGTTTTTTAAATTAAAGTAACTAACACAGATTATGAGTAATTCCGAACGCCCGGTGATCCTTGTTTGTAACGATGACGGCATCTTTGCGCCGGGAATACGCGCCCTGGCTGAAGTAGCCGACGAGTTTGGCGATGTGGAAATCATTGCCCCGGATCGACAACAGAGTGCGGTGGGACATGCGGTAACGGTGGATACTCCGCTCCGATCCCGGTCTTTCCAGCTTGATGGACGTTTTAGCGGCCAGGCGGTTTCGGGTACGCCGGCCGATTCAATCAAACTAGCACACGACCAGCTGATGAAGCGTAAACCCGACCTGGTAGTAAGCGGTATCAACCACGGGAGTAACGCCGGCGTCAACATCCTGTATTCTGGAACGGTAAGCGCCGCTACGGAGGGGACTATCCTGGGATACCCCTCTATTGCCATAAGCTGTACTGATTTTGATGAAGACGCAGATCTCAGCGGGGCCAAAGAGGCGGCCCGAAAAGTGATCGGCTATGTATTGAGCGTGGGACTGCCACAGGGGGTTACGTTAAATCTGAATGTTCCGGACGGAGAGCTCAAGGGCATCAAATGGGCGCGCCAGGCGGACAGCAGGTATGTTGAGGAGTTCGAGGGACGTGTGGACCCCAACAATCGTTCCTATTACTGGCTCACCGGCAGGCTTGAGCTGCTGGATGAAGGCGATGACCTGGATGTTAATGTGCTGGAAAAGGGGTATGCGGCGTTGACGCCTATCCAATATGATATGACAGCTTACAGCCTGCTCAAGAAAGTAGATGATATAGAGCTTTAAACGAATATTTCGTGCTCTTCGGTTTATATTTATATTCTATAATAGCGTTACAAAGTGAGTTCGCTGAGCTTTCCCCGCAGCGTAGCCGGGCAATTCGCGGATACCGTCCCCCTAATATCTGCCAGCTGACCAGCCGCGATAACAGGGTAGAGTGTTGTTAGACGTTCTCAATGCCCGTGTTCCTCCAGCATTTTTACCACATCCAGCCAGAAGGACCGGTAAATGGTTTCCCGGTCGTTCCTGACGCGGACATGCATCTGTTCCAGGTGCGAAAGGCTGGAGGTTTTGATGTGCCGGCCCCATTTTGCGCTTTCGACAGAGACCATGCCGTCATTGATCCCTTCCTCTTCATAAATATGATTGTTCTGATAACGGCTGATGACACGAATGGGAACCGAAGTGCCCTTGCCCACCGCCGAGCTGTATGAATAATAGGGAATATCCGGCGCATCGGTGATTTTCGGATTGAATTCCTCCTCGATATACCGGCGGGTGAGCTGCACAGCGGAGCCCACAGAGTCGCTTTTGGTCTTGGGATAGATACGATCGCCCACCCAGTCCAGAAAATCGGCTAACTTGTCACGGATGGCATCCGGTGTTTTAAGTGTCAGTTCGGCAAGGGAAGTACCATGGTGAGGGGTGGAGACGGTGGTAAATGAGGCCACGCTGGAGGCAATATCCAGCTCCGAAAGGGCATAACGCATATCCAGTCCTCCCATACTGTGCGCAATAATGTTCACCCTCTCATAGTGCTGTTTATCTGTCAATTCACGGATTGAATGCACCCATCCCCGTGCGCGTGTTTCAATTTTAGCATAAGGCACTATGTTAGGAGCGAATGCAGTTACATTATGAGAGCGCAGAAGCATTGCAACATCGTAAAGGGGGGATGGTTTGACCAGCGAGGCGATTGCTCCGTAGCCGTGACATAACAGAACGGGATATTTCAGGCGGACTGTTTCGGGACCGGGAAACTCTTCCAGCTGCAGCTTGTTAAGCCATCGGTCGGTATCAAATTGTTCAAGCATGCTTAAAAGTTTATTTTAGGCGGCGGGATAAGTTCAACGCCGGCTTTATTAAGTTCTGGTAGTTTCTCGCCCAGCCAGCGCAATGTCGTTTCATTCCCCGTGATAATAGCCAGGGAATAGGACTGGTCCGACTTCAGTTTATTCAGTTCTTCCAGAAAGGAAGCCTTACCAAGTTTTTCATGCAGGTATAAAGCCTTGCGGGCATCGATAAATGTTAAATCGGTTTGGGCGGCCATGTTCCTGGATTCAGGCGAATTATCGCTACCTACCAGTAACAGATGCGCATTGGGCAGGACATTCTCAAACTGTTGGAGTCGCCGCAGAGCCACCCCGGGATTTTGCTGCATTAGGTCTTCATCCGCATCATTCCTGAGCCAAAAGAGGATACGCTCGTACCGTCCTGCCAGTGATTTCTGAAGTTCATTGGCTTCCATCGGATGATTAACGGGAAGTACAATGGGAATAGGCTCGCCAAAGGTGGACAAGGTATTCAGCATTTCATCATCCTGAAAATCATCTATGGCCACAATGATGCTGGCCCGGTCTCTGTTATAAACGAGATCAGGATCGGTGTGCAAGTCGAGGGTTCGAAAAATGGTTCCTTTATATTCCAGGTGGATCCTCATCTGCCGGTCCGGAAAGCTTACCCGGGCCGGTGTGGAGATGCCCAGGGAGTGGAATCTTCTGTTCAGTTCGGCGTGCAGCTGCGTTTTAGAAAAACCGGCCGGTAGATCAATATGATATATTTTACGGCTAAAGGTCGAATCCACTTCCACGAAAGAGCGACTGATTTGCTGCTCGCTGATACTGAAACTTCTCAGTTCGTATTCTACCAGTGAATCAGCCTGGGCGAAGGATTGAAGTTCTGCAGGCGGAGAGTCAGAAACATTGAATAACATAAATCCGCTTATCATACACGAGATCAGAAGTAATAAAGCGATAATTCTTTTTTTCTTTTGTTCCTTCAAATCAGATGCAGATATTTAGTTGGCGGTAGTCATACAAGATAACCGCTCAATACGTTAACAACGATTCTTATATTGTATTCAGTATTATGGCGTACGAATTTGAGCTTGTTGAGAATTCAGAACAAATAGAGGCCTTCCATGATCTTCCATTTCAAATATATGAAGATTATCCTAACTGGGCACCACCATTCCGATTCGAAATAGAAAACATTTTCGACCCTGAACATAACGTTTTTTTTGATAATGGCGAATGTGAACGTTACCTGGTTAAACAAGATGACAGGGTGAGAGCACGCTTTGCCGTGATGAATAACCCGGCGCGTGATCGAGTGCTGGAGCCGAAGATGGGGGGAATCGGTTTCCTGGAGACGGAAAATGATCGCCGGCTTGTTCGGAAAATCATAGATTTTGCTGAGGCATGGCATTATGACCGGGGCTACCGGGCCATGCGGGGGCCGGTTAACTTTGGTGAAAACGATACGTATTGGGGCTTGCTGGTTGAAAATTACGACGAACCGCCCATTTATGGCATGTTTTACCATCCCCCGTACTACAAACAGTTGCTTGAGCAGACGGGAGCGGTTAAACTGGATGATCACTGGAGCTATAAGCGTGATTTTGCCAAGCCTGTTCCCGAGCGGATGAAAAAGATAACCGATCGTATAGAGAACCGTTCCAATGTTTCTCTGCGTTCTATCGATTTGAAGAATATTTATCGTGATGCCGAATATATCCGGGAAATCTATAATGAGGCATGGAGGGAGCAGGATATTGAGGAACGGGAAGAAGCGTTTACCGAGTTAACGCGGGATACCGTCCGGGAAATGGTGGATAAGCTGAAACCAGTATTGATTCCTGAAAGTATGCTGCTTGCTTTTGTTGACGATGAACCCGCCTCTTTTGTGGTATGCGTGCCCGATCTTAACGAGATCTCTAAAGAGACCGGGGGACGACTTCGGTGGTGGCACTACCCCAAGTTATTTTGGTTTAAACGGCGCGCCAGACATTTACGATCCCTGGTATACGGTACGAAACCCAAGTTTAGGAAGATGGGGTTGGAAGCATTGACCTTTACCAGGGGAATTCAGTATACCAGGGAGGCAGTCCCTAGCCTGGAATACCTTGAGGGGGCGTGGGTGAGTGAAAAAAACTGGCTCATGCAGCGGAGCCTCGAAGCGCTTGGCTGCCGCCATCACAAAACACACCGGACGTACAAATGGGAGTTTTAGCCCGTATTGAAAATCCGGTCGAGCAGCTGGCGGGCGATTTCTTTCTTGGTTCCTGAAAAATCCTGTTGGACACTCTCGCCCAGCAGGGTCACGGTATTGGTATCGGTTCCAAAGCCGGTATTATGGTCCGCAATTGAATTGGCGGCTATCCAGTCTGCTTTTTTGTTTTCTCTCTTCTTTTGAGCGTGCTCAACCATATTCTCGGTCTCCATTGCAAATCCGATCAGGGTCTGGCCCTCTTTTTTGTGATTGCCGAGCCAGGATAGAATATCCGGCGTGCGGCGTAGTTCCAGCGATGAAGTGCTGTCGTCTTTTTTAATTTTTTGCTCGGAGTGCGATTTGGGCGTAAAATCCGCCACCGCCGCGGCCATGATAATGACATCGGCATCCGCATGGTTTTTCACGTGGCTGAAGAGGTCATCCGTGGAGACAATTTCGATAGCATCGACTCCTCCGGGTTTCGGAATATGGACCGGGCCGTGGATAACGGTGACCTCACCCCCCATATTACGGGCAGCCTCTGCCATGGCAAACCCCATCTTGCCGGAACTGGGGTTGGAAATGAACCGGACCGGATCCATAAACTCGCGGGTGGGACCGGCGGTGACCACCACTTTTTTCCCCGACAGGGGACCCTCGAGCTGCTGTTCAGCCAGGATTCCCAGGCATTTTTCCACGATCGTTTCGGTTTCCGGAAGGCGTCCCCTGCCTTCGAGTCCACTGGCCAGATAACCGGCCTCGGGTTCAAGGATATGGATTCCATCTTCCCGAAGCGTCTTTAAATTACGCGTAACAGCTGCTGACCGGTACATTTCCCCGTCCATAGTGGGACAGACAAGCAGGGGACACCGGGCTGAAAGGACCGTGGCGGTAAGCATATTATCGGAAAATCCGGCGGCTATTTTAGCCATCGTATTGGCAGTACAAGGGGCAATGACGAAAAGATCGGCCCACTCGCCCCAGCTAATATGGCGGGTCCATTGGTCTTTTTCCGACTGGTTACCGGGAAAAATATCGACAGCAACAGCATGCCGGGAGAGAGAAGAGAAGGTCTCGCCTCCCACAAATTGCCGGGCCCCGCGGGTCATGGTTACACGCACCTTCGCCCCGGCCTTTTGGAAGGCACGTAAAAGAAAAGCAGCCTTATAAGCTGCAATTCCCCCGGTGACACCTAACACTATCCGTTTGCCGGATAACATCTATTCTTCGTCTTGTGGATATCTGAAATAAATTTCGCCGCGCCGCATTTCATCTACCGCTCGCTGCGTAGGATGAGGAAGCTTTTCAAAATCTTTGGAAATGTTCTCCTGTTCTTCATTAAAGGAAAACTCATCTTCATCCTCAAAGCCTTCAAAATATTTGAGCTTTTCATCGAGCTGAAGCTTTTCCTGCGCAGCAATCTGGCGTGCACGCTTCGACATGATGGTAATCAACTCGTACTGATTACCGGTACTTTTGTTCAGTTTTTCAACATCAAGCGTTTTTATAGACATAACTAATTAGTAATAAAAGGTTCAATAATTGCCCGGATTTCTTCGTATGCCGTGTCGAGATCATCGTTTACAACAATATAATCGAAGTGCCGGGCATGGTTAATTTCCAGTTCCGCACGTTCCAGACGTTTTTTCAGTGTGGCACTCGTTTCGCTTCCACGCTTTCGGAGACGCTGCCGCAGAACGTCCATTGATGGCGGCTCTATAAAAATGGATACCGCTTCCGATCCATAGATCTCAAGCACGTTCAGAGCACCCTTCACTTCAATATCAAGCAGGGGAAAATACCCAGATTCAACCAATTTATCAACTTCCGACTGAAGAGTTCCGTACCGGTTTCCGCTGTAGTATTCCCATTCTAAAAACGCATTGTTCTCAATCTTTCGGGCGAACTCTTCTTCGGTCAAAAAATAATAGTCTTCGCCCTCGATTTCTCCCTTTCTCGGGGGACGCGTAGTCGCGGAAGTTGAAAACTTTATCTCCGGATAGTCGTTGAGCAATCGCCGGGCCAGCGTTGTTTTACCGGCTCCGCTTGGTGCAACAAGTACAATGATTTTTCCGCGGCGCCCTGTTTTATTCAACGTTCTGCACCTGTTCTCTTATCTGTTCCAGACTTTCTTTAGCTTGTACGACATATTGGGATATTTCCGAGTCGTTCGCCTTGGAGCCGATGGTATTGATTTCACGGTTTATCTCCTGGCTCAGGAAGTTTAGGCGACGTCCGACCGCGTTCTCATTTTCGACGGCCTCACGGAAAAACTTGAGATGCGACTGCGTGCGGACAATCTCTTCCGTGATATCCATTTTATCGACGAGCACAGCCACTTCCATTTCCAGGCGGTCATCGTCAATTTTGTCATTGTCGATTAAGTCATTAATGCGTTCTATAAGTTGTTTTTTGACTTTTTTACCGCGCCCGCCCGTTTTTTCCCGGATAATGTTCAGCATTTTTTCGATATGATCGGCCCGCTGGAGCAGATCTTCCTTGAGCTGGCTGCCTTCCTGCCGGCGCATGGCGGTAAGGGCGCCGGCGGCTTTTTCTGTGGCAGACCGGGTAAGTTCCCAGATGACCCGCCGGGTTTCTTCGTCCTCCTCGCGGGACTCAAAGATGTCGTTAAACTCCATCAGGTTACGCAGGGTGACAGGCTCTTCGATATTTGCGGCATCACGCAGGTTATTGAGCATCATTTTATAGCCATGCACCAGATTTTCATTAAAAGTGATATCCGGCCGGCCGGTGTCAGCCTTATCAATGCGAACGGAAATGGTTATTTTGCCCCGCTGTATGTGCTCCTGGAGGCGCTCCTTGAGTTCGAGCTCCTTGTCCTGAATTAGCTGTGGCAGTCGCAGTGATATGTCGAGATAGCGGCTGTTTACGGTTTTCAGTTCGACCGTTACCGATATGTTTTCCGACGAAGCTTCGCCGCGACCAAAGCCGGTCATGGATGTAATCATAAATAACTTCCGAATAGATGAATATTAAGCAATTAGGGAAACTAAGATAATAAAGTAAGACTCCGAGAGGGCTTTGCAAAACCGTTCTTTTGGCCAATCTCTGCATTTTCACGATTTCAAAATCCTCACATATCCTTTATATGCTGTGGTTTTGAATTCGTTCAGGTTTTGATATTTCCCGATGCTTCGGGACTGGTTTTTCAAAGCCTTCTTCGAATAAAATCTATTGGACGGCCTCCACAACATTATCCGCGAGCTCTTTGGCTTTTTCAGCGGAGATACCTTCGGAATAGATGCGGATAATCGGTTCCGTGTTTGATTTTCGAAGGTGTACCCATCCGTCTTCGAAATCAATTTTTACCCCGTCAGTGGTATCGGGGTCGTAATCCCGGTACACGTTCTGCGCTTTTTCCAGAATGGCATCCCCGTCAATATCGGCCAGGGCCATCTTGCTTTTACGAATCACATAACCGGGCAGGGAGTTCCGGTAATGGTCGGACGTTATATCACGTTCGGCAAGCAGCTGCAGCACCATCGCAACGCCCATCAGGGCATCCCGCCCGTAATGGAGATCGGGATTGATAACCCCGCCGTTGCCTTCCCCGCCGATCACGGCATTCACTTCTTTCATCTTTTGGACCACATTAATTTCACCGACGGCCGACCGGTGACATTTTTGCCCGTATTGCCGGGCGATATCTTCCGTCACGCGCGAAGAAGAGAGATTTGTCGCGCAGGGCCCTTGCTTTTTATCAAGTATAAAGTCGAAGGCCGCCGCCTGGGTGTATTCCTCTCCGAACAGGTTGCCCTTGTCGGATACGAGTGCCAGCCGGTCGCCATCGGGATCCGTTACGACGCCCAGGTCACACTCTTTTTCCCGGACGAGCGCGCAGATATCCTGGAGATGTTCCGGCAGGGGCTCCGGATTGTGGGCGAAGCGTCCATTGGGTTCATCATGAACCGCATGAATCTCATCAACGCCCAGCGCATTCAACAGGGGGGGGATGGCAATGGCGCCGGTCCCGTTAACCGGATCCATGGCCACCGAAAAGCCTTTAGATGCAATAAGATCCCGATCAATATAGGGCAGGTCCAGAATTTTCCGGATATGGTGATCCAGAGCGTCCGAGTCGGTTTCGACGGATCCTATTTGGTCAAAACGTTTATACCGGTAAGATTGATCTTCACTGATCCGGATCACTTCCCGCCCTTCCCCGGCATCGAGAAATTCGCTCCTGCTGTTAAGAAGCTTCAGGGCATTCCATTCGGCGGGATTATGACTGGCGGAAATAATGACGGCCCCGTCAGCGCTGTGTTTCAGGACAGCCATGGCAACCGTGGGGGTGGTGGCGACGCCCAGCTGTACGACATCGCAGCCCACGGACTGGAGCGTAGCTGCGACGATATCCTCGCAAACTTGTCCCGTCACCCGGGTATCGCGCCCGACGACGATTTTCCCGCCGCCGGCCCAGCTGCCGAAAGCGGCACTGAAGCGACCGAGATTTTCAGGGGTTAAGTCGGTTCCGAAAATGCCCCGGATACCCGAGACGGAAATCATTAAGGCCATATGCTTGCAATAAAGAGTTAAATTCTAAATAAAGGGGTGCAGGTATTTACCATTTTTTATCCATTATTCAAAGCAGGCCGCAAGCAGGTGGCAGCTTACAGCAGTTCTGCCAGTGGAGGGCCCCGCCGGACTGTCTCCCGCTGTTCACCGGTCCTGCCTATCCGGCTTCCATGTTTCTTCAGGTGTGCCTTTTTGTTTGTTTTCGAACCGGGCCATCACAAAAAGGAAATCCGAGAGTCTGTTGAGGAATTTTATAGTTTGGTCTGATACTTCATGCCATTTTTGACAAGCGACAGCAGCACGCTCGGCACGCCGGCAGACGGTACGAGCGATATGAAGCGTTGATCCGGCCTGTGATCCACCGGGTAAAATAAAATTTTTAAGAGGTTCCAATTCCTTTTCCATTTCATCTATGGCCTCTTCCAGGAAATCAACCTCTTCCTGGCCAATACGATCAATCCTCGGTTTCGCTGAATGGGGGGTAGCCAGGTCTGCTCCCAAAATAAACAGTAATTTCTGGAGTTTTTTCAGATGGTTTCTCCCGACTTCGGATAATTCATAGCTGGCTGCGAGTCCTACGAAAGAGTTGAGCTCATCCACCGTGCCGTAAGCACGAATCCGATGTTGAGACTTTGACACGCGTTGTCCGCCAAAGAGTGAGGTTTCTCCCCGGTCGCCTTTTCTGGTATAGATTTTCATGATTCCAAATTTGTAAAATTTGTTATTTCAAAGGTACGGAGTACTGAGCAGATTATCAGATTAAAAGTGAGTCGCGGATCAGCGTGGATTGGACGACTGGTTAATCAGTTGATGCAAGGGTAACGTAACTGGCTTCTCCCTTTTTGACTTCAATGCCATGGTGTTCAATATTCTGGATTTCCTGCCAAAAAGTATCGGCCTGCTTCAATCGGCAGGCGAGTTTAAGCGTGATTTTTTCGAGGTATTGCGAATCAATCTCTTTCAAATCAAAGGTGTGTTTCAGCTGATCAATTTTGCTTTGTTGTGAATAGGGATAGATGACCCTGAAATTCCGAGTCGGGATAAGCTTTGAAAACGACGCCTGTTCCAGGCAGCGCTTTGCTGCTTCGCCGTAGGCCCGGATAAGTCCGCTCTTGCCCAGGTTGGTTCCGCCGTAATAACGGACAACGACACAGCCGCTGTTGACCATGTCATATGATTTCAGTTGATTTAAGATAGGAAGTCCCGCTGTCCCGGCCGGTTCGCCGTCGTCCTGTGCGAATTCTCCGAGGTCGTTCGGATCCATCCGCCACCCGTAGCAGTGATGGGTGGCATCCGGGTAGTCGGACTTGATGTCCGATAAGCGACTTTCAAACTGTTCTGTCGTTTCGACGGGAAAGAGAAATCCGATAAATTTCGATCCCTTTTCCCGGAATGATGCCCGATAGGTTTTGGTGATGGATTGCACAACTATGGGTTGATTTATAAAATGATCGTTGTCAGGTTGTCAGAGGCTTCTAATTTAGAATATTTCTGAATAAGATTTAAAGATTAAAACGTAAGTACCGGCCTTGCCTTTTTATCCATTTCGCCTCATCTTCAACCCTTGCTAAACGGATCCGCGTGTTGGCTAACGGTTGCGGATTAACAGACACTTTAATAATGAGTATCAGTGATGGCATCATTTCTACAGGCGCTTAAATCACAAGTAGGGCGGAAAATACTAACAGGAATCACAGGCGTCGGCCTTATCATTTTTATTATTTTTCATTTGGCTACGAATCTCCAGGTGTTTGGTGAGGTGCACGCCTTCAATGAAGCCGCCTATGCGCTCGAGAGTATGGGATGGCTCCTGTATATTCTGGAAGCCGGCCTGGCCATCGCTTTTCTGTTGCATGCCTATATCGGTATTTCGATCTGGTGGCGCCGCCGGAAAGCACGTCCCGACGGCTATGAGAAATATCAGAGCAAAGGTGGACCCAGTCATGTCACCTGGGCCTCAAGATCGATGATCTTTACCGGTATCGTGCTGCTTGTTTTTCTTGTCATTCATCTTGATACCTTCAAGTTCGCCGATCCCGGGACGGTGGTCCTGCCCGGGGGTGAAGAAGCCAGGGACCTCAAGGCCCTGATGCTGGCCACCTTCCAGCAGCCGATATACACTTTCGGATATACGGCCGTAATGATTTTATTGGGATTTCACCTGGGACACGGATTCTGGAGTGCCTTCACCTCCCTGACGATGAAGCACAACCGCTATTCGGCCCTTATATATACTGTTGGTATTGCTTTTGCTTTTTTAATGGCCGTGGGATTCCTGTTTATTCCGCTTTATATCTATTTCGGCGGAGGCTGCGAAGCGGCTCTCATACAGTGCCAATAATTATTTTGTAAATCCATTTATAGACTTATGAAATTAGACTCAAAAGTTCCTTCCGGGCCCTTAGAAGAAAAATGGTCCAGGCATTTAAAGGATATTAAACTGGTTGCTCCCAACAACAAGCGCAATCATGATATCATCGTGGTGGGTACCGGCCTGGCCGGCGGATCCGCCGCGGCGAGCCTGGCCGAGCTGGGCTATAATGTAAAGAGCTTCTGTATCCAGGATTCGGCCCGGCGGGCGCACAGTATTGCTGCCCAGGGGGGGATTAACGCCGCCAAAAATTATCCCAATGACGGCGATACTATCTGGAGGCTGTTTTACGATACCATCAAAGGCGGGGATTACCGTTCGCGGGAATCCAATACCTACCGGCTGGCTCAAATATCAAACGAAATTATTGACCAGGCAGTCGCGCAGGGTGTTCCTTTCGCCCGGGAATACGGGGGATTGCTGGCCAACCGTTCGTTCGGCGGTGCCCAGGTATCCCGCACCTTTTATGCGCGGGGACAAACGGGCCAGCAGCTGCTGCTGGGAGCCTACCAGGCGATGATGCGCCAGGTGCATGAAGGCAATATCGAGATGCACACGCGCCACGAAATGCTGGACCTGGTGGTAGCCGGCGGGAAAGCCCGCGGTATTGTGACGAGGGACCTCGTATCCGGGGAGATCCGGCGCTGGATGGGCGATGCCGTGGTGCTGGCCAGCGGCGGGTATGGAAATGCTTTCTACCTGTCGACCAATGCCAAGAATTCAAATGTGACGGCCGCCTGGCGCTGCCACAAGCGGGGTGCCGGCTTTGCAAACCCCTGTTACGTGCAAATTCACCCGACCTGCATCCCGGTTTCCGGAGATTACCAGTCGAAGTTGACGCTGATGAGTGAGAGTCTGCGCAATGACGGACGCGTTTGGGTACCTGCAAAGAAAGGGGACGGCCGGCACCCGAATGACATACCGGAGCAGGAGCGTTACTATTATCTGGAAGAGAAGTACCCCGCCTTCGGAAATCTCGTGCCGCGGGATGTGGCCTCCCGGAATGCCAAAATCGTTTGTGATGAAGGGATGGGCGTGGGTCCGACGGGACGAGCGGTCTACCTTGATTTTTCGGATGCCATTGAGCGCGACGGACGGAAAACCATCTCGGAGAAGTACGGCAATCTTTTCGAAATGTACGAAAACATTACCGGCGACAATCCCTATGAAGAACCGATGCGTATTTTCCCTGCCGTGCACTACACGATGGGGGGATTGTGGGTCGACTACAACCTGATGAGCAACATCCCCGGGCTGTTTGTGGCCGGCGAGGCCAATTTCTCTGATCACGGGGCCAACCGGCTCGGGGCCAGTGCGCTCATGCAGGGACTCTCGGACGGTTATTTTATCATCCCGTATACGATCGGCAATTATATCGCGGATGCGAATATCGATGAGATCGATACCGGTCACGAGGCTTTTGACGAAGCCGCTGAAAATGCCCAGCAGCATATTGATAAATTACTAAGTGTCCAGGGCGATAAGAGCGTGATCGATTTCCACCGGGAGCTGGGACAGATTATGTGGGACAAGGTGGGAATTTCGCGCAGCGAAGAGGGCCTTAGACAGGCCATCCGGGAAATCCGGGCGCTCCGCAAAGAATTCTGGGAAAACGTGCGTGTGCCGGGTGAGGCGGCTAATTTCAACAAGTACCTGGAGTTTGCGGGACGCGTAGCCGATTTCCTGGAACTGGGAGAGCTGATGGCGGAAGACGCCCTCCACCGGGATGAGTCCGCCGGCTGTCACCTTCGCGAGGAGCACCAAACGGAAGAGGGGGAAGCCCTGAGAAACGATGAAGAGTACTCGTATGTGGCTGCCTGGGAGTTTCAGGGCGTAAACGGTGAGCTGCAGGAAAAGCTCCACAAGGAGAATCTGGAATTTGAATTTGTAGAATTGAAACAACGAAGTTACAAGTAATTTTAGGCCGCAGCGACGCTGAATCTCACCATAGTGTTGGGTTTGGTCTCAGCGCGGCAAAACGCAAAGCATTATGGCTGACACATTTACCATTTACTTAAAAATCTGGCGGCAAGAGGGACCGGATACACCCGGAAAGCTGGTTGACTATACCCTTGATAACGTCAATGGACACATGTCTTTTTTGGAGATGCTCGACGTTCTGAATGAGCAGATCGTTGCCGAAGGCAGGGAAGAGCCCATCGAGTTTGATTATGATTGCCGCGAGGGTATTTGTGGCTCCTGCAACCTGATGATTAATGGCCGTGCACACGGGCCCAAAGCAATGACCTGTACGTGTCAGCTGCACATGCGCAATTACAATGACGGCGATACGATTGTCATCGAACCCTTCCGGGCGAAGAGTTTCCCGGTTATTAAAGACCTGATCGTGGACCGCAGTGCATTTGACCGCATCATCGAAGCGGGGGGCTATGTCTCCATCAAAACGGGCTCGGCGCCGGATGCCAATTCCACCCCTGTCGATAAATCCGTTGCAGATACCGCTTTTGATTATGCCACCTGTATCGGGTGCGGGGCGTGTGTGGCGGCCTGCCCGAACTCATCTGCTTCCCTCTTTACCGGCGCAAAGCTGGCGCACCTGAACCGCTTGCCCCAGGGCGAGCCGGAGCGGAAGCGGCGTACGGTTGCCATGGTCGAACAGATGGATAAGGAAGGCTTCGGGGATTGCTCGAACTACGCCGAATGCGAAGCCGTTTGTCCCAAGGGAATTTCTATCTCGGCCATCGCCGAAATGCGCCGCGATTATGTGAAAGCGACGCTCGCCGGCGAGGGGGTATAAAAGCAGAGGTATAAAACCGGTCCATTGCCCCGATGGAAGGCAGAAGGCTCAGCGTATTTTTTCTATCATCTCATACGAAACTTTTATTCCTTTAATCAGCGCTGAACTCAGTCCGTTATGTTCCATCTCATTCAGTCCCGCAATGGTACAGCCTTTGGGCGTCGTTACCTTGTCGATCTCGTGCTCGGGATGGTTATCGGAGTCCAGAAGCAGCGCCGCAGCCCCGAGCGCCGTCTGCGAAGCGATAAGCTGGGCCTCTTTCGCATGAAAGCCGACTTCGATCCCCCCCTGTGAAGCGGCGCGGATGTAGCGCAGGAAAAAGGCGATACCGCAGGCCCCCAGTACGGTTGCTGCTTCCATAAGGTCCGTATTGATAAGCAGCGTCTTGCCGAGCGACTCAAAAAGTTCTATTACCTTTTTTTCAGCCTCCTTGTGCGGGGTTCTTTCTACGCAGGTCATGGCCTGGTTTATAGCGGCAGCCGTGTTGGGCATCACGCGAAAAATCGGAAATCCGGAACCGGTCAATTCGGTAATATCTTCATCGTTTACCCCGGCCATAGTCGAAATGAGAATATGTTGTTGCGGGTCTAAAACGGATTTTATGTCATTTACAAGGTCTTCTATCTGGGTCGGCTGAACGGACAGTATAACCAGGTCAGCCTCTTCTACCGCCGCGGTATTATCAGCAGTGACGGTAATACCGTCGTCTTCGAGATAGCGAATGAGATCGGCATTTCGCCGGGTTATCGTGACATCATATTTTGAGGAGGCTTCTTCCGTGCGGGCAAGGCCTTTGGCCAGTGCCGTACCCAGATTTCCTCCACCGAGAATCGCAACTTTCGTGTTCATAGTGTTTTCTGTTTGGTTTAAGATTGATTATATGTAGCCTTTGCAAAACCGCTCTTTTGCCCAATGTCAGCGCTATCGGTCGGTTGAATTTCTCACATATGAGTTATATGCTGCGATACCAACCTTCCTCTGGTCTTGATCTCGACCAAAATCACTGGTTTTTCAAAGGCTTCTATATGCCTGGTTAAACTTTTCTTTTATTTCCTCATTGCAGAGATTGCCGATACTGCCTTCATGGGTGTGCTTCAGTTTTTTATCGGGACGAAAGGTTCCCTTGGCAATCGCTTCGCCCACCTTGCGATAGGCCTCCCGGAAAGGGACCCCCCGTATAACATTCTTATTGACCTTTTCCACACTAAACAGATAGTCATATTTATCATCATAAATCACATTGGCATTAACCTGCACGTGCCCAAACATAAAATGGCTGATACTGAGGCACGACTTGAGGGTTTCCACGGCCGGAAAGAAGGTGTCCTTCAACAGTTGAAAATCCCGGTGATAGCCGTTGGGCAGGTTGCTGGTAATCAGCGTAAGTTCACTGGGCAGGTTTTGAACACTGTTGCACTTGGCGCGGACCAGCTCGAAAACATCCGGATTTTTTTTGTGAGGCATAATACTGGAGCCGGTCGTCAGTTCGTCGGGAAAAGTGAGGAAGCCGAAATTCTGGCTCATATACAGGCACACGTCCATCGCCATTTTGGAAAGCGTACCCGCTACCGCACTGAGCGCGAAGCTGGTCATCTTCTCCAGCCTTCCGCGGCTCATCTGGGCAGCTACGGAATTATACTTCAGGGTGCGAAAACCCAGCGCTTCGGTGGTCATGGTTCGGTCCAGCGGCAGGGAAGTGCCAAAGCCGGCCGCAGAGCCCAGTGGGTTTTGATCAGCCACCCGGTAAGCCGCATTGAGCATGTGCAGGTCGTCAATCAGCGACTCGGCGTAGGCCCCGAACCATAAGCCGAAAGAGGAGGGCATAGCCACCTGCATATGCGTGTAGCCCGGAATAATAACATCCTTGTGCTGCTCGCTCAGCGAAATCAACCGCTCGAACAGTTCCCTGACCAACCTCTTTATCTCGAGAATCTGATCTTTGGCATACAGATGCAGGCAAACCAGCACCTGGTCGTTGCGGGAGCGGCCCGCGTGAATCTTTTTGCCCGTCTGTCCCAGTGCCTGGGTCAGCTCATACTCAATTTTAGAGTGGATGTCCTCAAATTTTTCTTCAATGGTAAACGATCCTTCCTCCACTTCCACCAGTAACCGGTCAAGTTCCCTGAGAAGGTCATCCCGTTCCTCATCGGATAAAATCCCGATACTATGCAGCATCCGGGCATGTGCTTTAGAGGCGCGCAGGTCGTATTCAGCAATTTCCAGATCCAGAATACGGTCATTACCGACCGTGAACTGCTCAATAATAGCACTGGTTTCTTGCTGTTCTTTATTCCAGAGTTTCATGGTTGTTTTCGGTTAATCGTTGTGGATTGAGTCGCAGGTTGTTTAGTAGAAGTTAGATTGTTAGTAGAAGGTATATCGTAGAAAGTATTAAGTATCGCGTCCCGCGGTCTTGCGGACTCCTATAGAAAGCGGGATGTCCCGGCTAAGCCCCGCTACAGGTCAATTTTTAATTCCAAACTCCTAATTCCTAATTCCTAATTCCTAATTCCTAATTTTTAATTTTTAATTTTTAATTTTTAATTTCCCGATTTTTCATTTTTAATTTCCCGATTTTTCATTATTCCGTTGCGTCGTCGAAAGCATAAAATTGAATGCATATATAAATACAAATACCTATGCATTATTATTACGGAGAACATTATCCAGCAGCTTGATGTACGTTTCAATTCCTTCCTCAATCTCCCGCAGCAGGATAAACTCGTCTGCCGTATGGGAGCGGGCGGATTTGCCCGGGCCTATTTTTAATGAGGGCACCGGTATAACCGACTGGTCGGAAAGGGTGGGAGAGCCATACTGCTGCAGCCCGAGCTTGTCACCGGAGCGCACAACAGGATGATCCAGTGGAATAAAAGAGGGGTTCAGCCGGATCGACCGGGCGGTGATATCCGATTCAATATGCGCATCGACAATATCCAGAATTTCGGCATTGTCGTGCACATCGGTACTGCGCACGTCAACCGTAAAGGTACAGCTGTCGGGCACCACATTGTGCTGGCTGCCCGCCTGGATGACGGTAGCAGTCATCTTAACGGGACCCAGTATCTCCGATACCTTTTCAAACCGGTAGGTCCTGAACCATTCAATATCTTCGAGAGCTATGTAGATAGCGTTCTTTCCCTCATCGCGGGCCGCATGTCCGCTGACCCCTTTTGCGGTGCATTCCAGCACCATCAGCCCCTTTTCGGCTACGGCCATGCGCATTTGAGTGGGTTCGCCTACTATGGCACAATCGATGGCGGGTATTTTGTCGAGGATAGAAACGATGCCGTTGTCCCCGGAGATCTCTTCCTCTCCCGTGGCCGCCAAAACAAGATTATAGTTTAGGTTCTCTTTGGAATAAAAGTGAATAAAGGTGGCGATCAGCGCTGTCAGCGGTCCCCCCGCATCATTGGAACCCAGCCCGAATAACTTCCCGTCTTCCACGACAGGGGTAAACGGATCTTTGCTGTAGTCCGAGTTGGGCTGGACTGTATCATGATGAGAATTCAGTAAAATCGTCGGCCTGGACGAATCAAAATGCTTGTTGACGCACCAGATGTTATGGTTATGCCGGTGGGTAGCGACTCCGTGGTCCTCCAGAAATTGCTGTATTATATCTCCGGTTTCTCTTTCCTCTTTTGAAAAGGAGGGAGTGGCAATAAGTTGTTTTAACAGATCGATGGTTTCTGCGTATAGCTGGCTCATAAGGTAAGTTCGGTCCCCTTGTCGTTTAGCAGGTTGTCGACATGCTTGATATGCACACTGTTGACCTTTTTCCTGAGGGCTTCAAAAGCGGTATCGAGCTTGGGGATCATGCCCTCGTTGATGACCCCCTGTTCTTTGAGCTGGACATATTTTTCCCGGTCTATCTGTTGTATCCAGGAGTCGTCATCCTCCACGTCCCGAAGGACCCCGGGCTTTTCAAAGCAGTAGGTCAGGTGCGTGTGGTAGTGGTTGGTCAGGGCGATGGTCAGCGCAGAGGCGATGGTGTCGGCGTTGGTATTTAACAGCTGTCCCTTACCGTCATGCGTGATTGCCGGGAAAACGGGGACCACCTGCTCGTCCAGCAGGCGTCTGATAAAGTAAGTATTGATGTCTTCGGGTTGTACATCCCCCACGAAGCCATAATCTACCCGCGGATGCTGTCGTTTTTGCGCCGGAATCATATTGAGGTCAGCCCCCGAAAGTCCGAGCGCATTGCATGAAAGACTCTGCAGCTTGGCCACGATCGTTTTGTTAATGAGTCCCGCATAGACCATAACGGCTACATCCAGCGCCGGTTTGTCGGTGATACGGCGTCCTTCTTTCATCCGGACCGGGATGCCGAGTTTATTGCACAGGTCGGTAGCGGCGGTCCCCCCTCCGTGAACGACGATTTTGGGGGTGTCCATACCCGAAAAGTTTTTGAGGAAGGTGGTTAAACGGCGATCGTTGTTCGCAATACTTCCACCGATTTTAATAATATGTAACGTCTGCATTATAAAGTCTCCAATAGGTTGTGCAGCACGGCTTGTGCTGCGTATTCACGATTCTTGGCTTGCTGGTAGACAAGCGAGCGGTCAATGACGCTGTCCGCAGCCACGACATTGCGCCGGATCGGAAGGCAGTGCATGAACTGCGCCCGGTTGGTAAGCTCCATCTTCCCGGCCGTGATGGTCCAGTCCCCGTCTACAGCGGGGGTCTCTCCGTAGGCGGTGTAGCTGGACCAGTTTTTGGCATAAATAAAATCGGCATCGGCGAAGGCCTCTTCCTGGTTGTGGGTGACTGAAATGCCCCCGGCAAATGTATCGGAAAGCTCGTATCCTTCGGGATGGGCCAACACCACATCGGCATCGATGGCGGGGGACCACTGCAGAAAAGAATTGGCCACGGCCTGGGGCAGGGCTTTGGGATGCGGAGCCCAGCTAAGCACGACTTTGGGCTTGGGTATGCCCGATGCGGCGATCGTCGCCATATCGGTAAGGGACTGCAGCGGGTGCAGGGTCGCCGATTCCAGGCTGATGACCGGTACGGACGAGTAATTCAGGAAATTGTTTAACACGCGTTCTTCATAATCTTCCCGCTGGTCCTTAAGGGTTGCAAAGGAGCGCACGCCCAGGATATCACAGTAGCTGCTGATGACTTTGACCGTATCCTTGATATGTTCCTGCGTGTCGCCATCCATGACCGTTCCGTCCTCGAACTCGACCTTCCACGAATCCTTATTAATATTGAGTACGATGACATCCATTCCCAGGTTCAGTGCGGCTTTCTGCGTACTGAGCCGGGTCCGCAAACTGGGATTGAAGAATATGAGTCCCACGGTCTTCTGTTTCCCTCTTTCAGAGAACAGCGGATTATCTTTCAGCTCAATAACCTGTTGTACCAGTTTCTGCGGGTGATCGACATCCTCGATTGACGTAAAATGGTTCATGATACTTTGCTAAGTGAGAGTGCGTTTTTCAGTGCGTCTAAAAAGGTGGCTACTTCGTTTCTCGTGATGGTCAGCGGGGGAAGCAGGCGCAGGACGTTGGGGTCGGAAGACACGCCCGTCAAAATATGTTCCTCCTCAATGAGGACCCGGCGAAGCTCTTTGACGGCAAACGGAAATTCTATGCCGATCATCAATCCTCTTCCCCTTACTTCTTTGGGTTCGGGAAGCGTCGACAGGCTGTTAAGCAGGGTATCGCCCAGCTGGGTTGCCCGGTCCATCAGATTCTCGCTTTCGATAACGTCCAGCACCGCTGTTGCTGCGGCACAGGCCAGATGATTGCCCCCGAAGGTAGACCCGAGCTGCCCGTAAAAAGGTTCGATGTCGGACTGGATGATCGTACCTGCCACCGGGAAGCCGTTGCCCATGCCTTTGGCAACCGTAACGATATCCGCCTTGATACCGGCATGCTGGTGCGCAAAAAAGGACCCCGTTCGCCCGTAGCCCGACTGAATTTCATCGCATATCAGCAGGGTATCGGTTTCTGTGCAGCGTTCACGGACGGCCCGCAGGAATTTGTCATCCGGGATATTGATGCCCCCGATGCCTTGAATGCCTTCGATCACAACGGCACAGACGTCGCCCTGCACTAATTCTTGTTCCAGCCCGTCACCATCATTGAGCTCCAGGAAGGTAACTTCACTTCCCTTGTTGATCGGGGCGGAGTATTTATCTCCGTCGGTGATGCTGAGCGCCGCTGACGTTCGCCCGTGAAAACTGCCTTTGAACGCAATGACTTTCGATTTCTCATTATGGAAGGAAGCTACCTTTAAAGCATTCTCGATGGCTTCGGCCCCGGAGTTGCTCAGGAACAGCTGATAATCTTCGTAACCGGAGATCCGCCCGAGTTTTTCAGCCAGTTTTTGCTGGAGGGGATTTTTAACCGAGTTCGAATAAAAGCCGATATCGCGAAGCTGGCTGTTTACTTCATTGATATAATGGGGATGGGAGTGCCCGATTGAAATAACCCCGTGTCCGCTGTAAAAGTCGAGATACTTGGTCCCGTCTGCCGTAAAGACATAGTGATCCTGTGCTTTTACCGGTTCCAGATCAAGCAGGGGATAGACGTCAAAGAGTTCCATATTCCATATTCTATATTAAAAGTTTGAGGGTTTGAGCTGGAGACCCATGGTCTCGTCGAAGCCGAACATCAGGTTCATATTTTCTACCGCCTGTCCGGAGGCCCCTTTAAGCAGGTTGTCGATGATAGAAGTGACAAGCAGCTTGTCGCCTTCTTTTTCCAGGTGAAGCAGGGCCTTGTTCGTATTGACCGCTTGCTTCAGGTACAGGGGTGCATTACTGAGGTGCACAAAGGGGGAATGCTGGTAATAATGTTGATAGAGCGACTGCGCTTTTGCCAGCGAAGGGTCCCATTTGGTATAGGCCGAAATAAAAATCCCCCGGGTAAAATTTCCCCGTACGGGAATGAAATTCAGCTCCTTGTCAAAATCAGGGAATACCTGCTGCAGCTTTTGGCGGACTTCACCGGCATGCTGGTGACGCAGTGCCTTATAGATTGAGACGTTGTTGTTTCTCCAGCTGAAATGCGTGGTTGCGCTCGGTGAACTGCCCGCTCCCGTGGATCCGGTGATGCCATGGATATGCACGTCGTGCTGCAGGTTCCCGCTGTGGGCAAGCGGCAGCAGGGCCAGCTGTATGGCGGTGGCGAAGCAACCGGGATTTGCGACATTCTCGGCGTTCTTGATGGCCTCCTTCTGCAGCTCCGGGAACCCATAGATAAAGGAACGGTCGCCATACGTCTGATCGGGAGCGAGACGAAAGTCGCGGCTCAGATCGATGATATGGGTTTCGTCCGCAATATCATGAGCCTCCAAAAAAGCATGTGAGTTACCGTGTCCCATGCACAGAAACAGCAGGTCGATATCGGGATCCGGTTCATGGCTGAATGCCAGCTCCGTTTCCCCGATCAGATCCTGGTGCACCGAGGTAACCGGTTCGCCCGCTTTGCTGGTGCTGTATACGAAGCGGATCGCTGTTTTGGGATGATGTAGCAGAATACGCAACAGTTCGCCTGCTGCATATCCCGTACCCCCGACAATACCTACGTTAATCATAATTATTTACGGATTGGTGGATATTAATTTGGTTGGATAATATTTTTGCAAATCCTTTCACGTCCTCCCCGCTCCAGGCGTTGTTCATCTCTCCATAGTCACCGAACTTGGCATTCATCAGGTCATTGGGCGAGGATATGCCCTCGATGTCGAACCGGTAGGGCGAGAGCTTGAGGGAGACGCTCCCGTTTACCGTCGACTGGGTATCTGAAAGGAAGGCTTCGATATTGCGCATGACCGGGTCCAGGTACTGTCCCTCATGGAGCATCATGCCGTACCAGTCGGAGAGCTGATCCTTCCAGTAAAGCTGCCATTTGGTTAGTACATGTTTTTCCAGCTGCTCATGCGCCTTGATAATGAGCATAGCTGCCGCCGCCTCGAAGCCCACGCGGCCCTTGATGCCGATAATCGTATCGCCTACATGAATATCACGGCCGATAGCGTAAGCCGATCCGATCTCATTCAGTGTTCGGATCAGTTCGATGGGATCATACTCCTTCCCGTCGATGCTTACCGGTTCTCCTTCTTCAAACGCCAGGCTGACGGTTCGCGGCTCTTCCTCGCGGAGGGGACTGGGATAGGCTTCATCGGGCAGCGGCTGGTCGGACGTCAGCGTCTCCGCTCCCCCCACGCTGGTGCCCCAGAGTCCCTTGTTGACGGAGTATTTAGCCTCACTCCAGTTCATTTTGACATTGTGTTCTTTAAGGAAAGCGACTTCTTCTTCCCGCGTCAGCTGCTGGTCGCGGATGGGGGTGATAATCTCCAGATCAGGAGCTATGACATTAAAGATAAGGTCGAACCGGACCTGGTCGTTGCCCGCCCCCGTACTGCCGTGGGCGAGGGCGTCGGCCCCGGCCTCCAGCGCATATTTTGCAATGGCTACGGCCTGGAACACCCGTTCAGAGCTTACGGACAGGGGGTAGGTATTGTTTTTCAGGACATTTCCGAAGATCATGAAACGGACAATCTTTTGGTAATAGTCGTCCGTCTTATGAAGGGTCCGGTGCGTATCGCTGCCCAGGCTGTAAGCGTGCTGCTCGATATCCGCCAGTTCCTGCCGGTCAAACCCGCCGGTATTCACCAGCACCGTATGAATTTCAGCCTGATGCTGCTCCTTAAGATAAGGCACGCAATAGGAGGTATCGAGTCCCCCGCTAAAGGCCAGGACAATTTTCTTTTTTTCAGTCATTATTATTGCTTGTTAAATTTAAAAGCTGTTTTGTTTTTCGTTGAAGGTTTCTCTGGTGCAGCCGGAGAAATCGCTTGAATCTCTTCCACCGGGTGCGTTTATCCGCCGTTTCTTCGTTCTTTTCTTTTTCAGGGTCGTACAGCATCCCCGTGCAAAGACAATCTTTGCGATTTTCATTGGTAAGAATGTCGTAATTGGGACAGCTTTGGCAGCCTTTCCAGAATTCCTCATCCTGCGTCAGCTCCGAAAAGGTAACCGGTTTGTACCCCATATCCGAGTTAATCTTCATAACGGCCATACTCGTCGTAATGCCAAAAATTTTGGCACTCGGGTACTTTTTTCGCGAAAGCTTGAAGATTCTTTTCTTGATACGCCTTCCGAGTCCCATCTTGCGGTAGTGCGGGTGAACAATCAGTCCCGAGTTGGCGATATACTTTTTGTCGTCCCAGCTTTCAATATAACTGAATCCGGCAAGATGATCGCCTTCGGTGTCGATCGCTATGACCGCCTTGCCCTCTTCCATTTTAGCTTTAATATACTCTGGTTTGCGTTTGGCGATACCGGTGCCCCGCTGTTTGGCCGCTTCTTCCATCAGCTTGCAGATCTCCTCTGCGTGAGAAACGTGTTGCGAGTCAGCAACGGTTATACGAATATTCATACTACAAAAGTTAGTGTTATATCAGACAGCAGCAAACAAAGAATCGTTGCTGTTAAGAGTGAGTTGTTGATCGGTAAGGTGAGATTGCGGTTGAGTAAAGACATGATGCACCCTCCGCAAAGAAGATGTTTATGAGCCCGGAAGGGCCCGCGGCCGCTGCCGAATCGGAAACACAGGAAAGGGATCAACAGGTGGCCTGTCGAAGAATAAAGGGGTATATGTTCCGCTTGCTTTCATAGAGGGTAATTATAATGTCTTATACAAGAAAATACAAGATTTTTTTAGACCTTATGAAAAATAGTAGTTGAACTGCTGGATTATAATCTGGACTTTTCAGGTACTTTCTTTAATCCTCAGCATTCGATGGTATTCGATGAACAAAGAACAGATGGCGAAGGCCCGGCATATTTTGGAGCAAAAATGGGGCTACCCCGCCTTCCGTGAAGGGCAGGATGTGGTTATCAATGCTGTCCTGGAGCGAAAGAATACCCTGGTACTCTTTCCCACCGGGGGCGGCAAGTCGCTTTGTTACCAGCTGCCGGCCGTCGTCTTCGAGGGGTTGACGATCGTCATTTCCCCGTTGATAGCATTAATGCAGGACCAGGTCCAGCAGCTCCGGGAGCGGGGTATCCCGGCAACGTTCATCAACAGTGCGATTTCTTCATGGGAGATCGAACAGCGCCTGGCGAATGCACGAAACGGGATGTACGACCTGCTCTACTGTTCGCCCGAACGGCTGCAGTCCCCGATCTGGGAAGCCGAGCTGTCCCGGCTTGATATCGATCTGATCGCCATTGACGAAGCGCACTGCATTTCGGAATGGGGACATGATTTTCGTCCCGCTTACCGGGAGATTCGTTCCGCTTTCGAAACCATCGCCGATTCGGTAACCTGGATTGCACTGACGGCCACCGCCACCCCGGAAGTGCGCAGGGATATCCGGGAAACCCTCGGGTTTGAGGATCCGGTTATTGTATCAAAGGGGTTTCAAAGACCCAATTTCAAGTGGTGGGTTACGCCCACTCACCAAAAGGAAAAAAAGCTGTTGGAGGCTGTAAAAAGGGCGGGAGATATGGGGTCCGGGCTTATCTACGGCGGTACGCGCAGAAACTGTGAAACACTGGCACAAAAGATTGGAGAAAGGGTTGGTATCCCGGCAAAGGCCTATCATGCGGGCATCGAAGCGGGGGAAAGGCAGCGCATTCAGGAGCAGTGGATCGGGGGACAACTGCCTATCGTTGTCGCCACAAGTGCCTTCGGGATGGGTATTGACAAGGCCGATTGCCGCTATGTCATTCATTATGTGATGCCTTATACGCTGGAGGCGTATTACCAGCAGGCGGGACGAGCGGGAAGGGATGGCATGGAAAGTTACCCGCTGCTCCTGTTCAAACCGTCCGATTTGGCGGTGGCAGGGCAGCGCATTAAAGAATCGTATCCCGGAAGAAAGCAGCTTCAGCATCTGTATGATGTGCTCTGCGACAGCCTCGAACTGGCAGTCGGTGCGGAAATGGAGAAGATGCAGGAAGTTTCGGTAAAAGCACTGGTACAGCGTTCCGGCTTTACAACCCGTATCTGTCGTTCTGCGCTGAAAGTGCTCAGCCAGCTGGGTATCATCCGGCTGGTTGAGCATGTGACGCCACAGGTCGGGATTCGATTTATTGCAAGCCGCGATTATATACGCCAGAGGATCAAGGCATCGGGCAACCAGCGAAAAGCACTTTTTTTAGATACGCTACTCCGGCAGTACGGAGCCGAAGCTTTTGGGGAGATGAAATTTTTAGATTTCGATTACCTGCGGAAGAAGCTGGATATCTCATCCAATGCCGTCAAGAAAGGGCTGCAGGTGCTGCAGGATCACGACCAGATGTTGAACTACAACTTTATTGGCGAATCGCCGCTGGTAAAACTGGTGGATGAGCGGCAGTCGTCCCTGCGATTAGGCAAAGAAGAGCTGGAAGGACACCGGGATATCCTGTTGAAGAAACTGGATTACATGCGTGGATATATCCAGACCGAAAACTGCCGGGAGGTCTATATCCGCCGTTATTTCGGTGAAGAAGGGGTTTCGGCCTGTGGACACTGCGATAACTGCCTGAGCATGGGGCAGCCGGTCACGTACCTGGAGGATTCTGACTTGCTGACGATTAAACAGTCCCTGAAAAAAGGAGGAAAGACGCTGGGTCACCTTTGCCGTCAATTCGGCTGGAGTAAAGACCGCGTTAAGAAATCGCTCGGTCACCTGATCCGCGAGCAAAAGGTGGCAGCAGATGCCGAAACGTATATCTGGATAGCACGGGGCAACGATTAACGCTGTGTCCCCGCCGGCCGGTCCGGATCTTCCATTCGATCTTTTCGGAGCCGCTCGATAGCCTCTTCCACCCGTTTTTTCTGTGCCTGTGGAAATTGCTGGTAGTATTCATGGCTTTCCCAGAAAGCGCTGTCGGAGACACCGTATTCCCGGAATATTTTGTCTCGAAGCGAGTCCGCCGCCGCCTCATCCATGCGATCCGTTTCAGAATAGGTGCGGACCAGCTGGAGCTCAACCAGCAACGAGATATAGGTCTCTTCATCGACAAGTATTTCAGGTTTTTCCGGCGATTCGCTGCATCCCGCAGCGAGTGCTGATAACAGGATGACAAGGCAGTACCGTCTGATCATGGGTTATTGCTCCGCCGGATGTTTGGGGTTCAGCGGACGCATGGTGATGTCGTTGATCAGAAAATTATCCGGTGTTTCCAGCACATTCACAAGCACCCCGGCCACATCCCGGGGCTGCATCATATTTGCGTGCGATTCGGAATTATTGGCATCACTAAAAAAATCGGTTTGTATGGAGCCCGGATAAAAACAGGTTACCTTGATGCCGTCGTAGCGCAGTTCTTGAAACAGCGCCTCGCTGAACCCCCGCACTCCGAATTTGGAAGCATTGTAGCCCGACATTTGGGGATTGCTTACCTTACCTGCGATAGATGCGATATTAATGATATGGCAGCTGTTTTCGTTAATCTTCATCAGGGGCACTATCTGGCGGCACATGTAGAAGATGCCGGACAGGTTGGTGTTGATCATGGCCTCCCAATCCTCGAGGGGCAGGGTATCCACATCCCCGAAGCGGCCCAGTCCCGCATTATTAATCAGTATATCGGGCGGATGGTCATCGCCAAACGTTTGCTGGATCCACCGGTCAATCGATTCGTGGTCGGTGACATCCAGCGTTACGGGGACAAACTGATCGCCCAGTTCCTGCTGTCGCTGCCCCAGCTTATCAGCGCTGCGGGCCAGGCCGTAAACGGTAGCGCCTTTGCTGATCAGTGCCCGGCTGAAGGCTGCTCCGATTCCGCCGCTTGCTCCTGTTATAACTGCAGTCTTTGATGCTAAATCCATACAAATAAATTATCGGCTTGGCTGTTCCAGTGCTAATGCTCAACGTTTATTGAATTAATATAAGGCGAGTATAGCAAAAAACATACCCCTTGGTCAATTCAGGTGATCATGGATAAGGGCATTGACCATATCCAGGGCCACTTTATTTTGTCCCCCGCGCGGGATGATAATATCGGCATATCGTTTGCTGGGTTCCACAAATTCGAGGTGCATGGGACGCACAAACTTTTTATACTGGTGGAGGACGTTCTTCAATTCACGGTCGCGCTCCACAATATCACGCTGGATGCGCCTGAGCAGGCGAATATCGTCGTCGGTGTCCACATACAGCCTGATATCCATTAGCTCGCGGAGTTCTTTTTCATTGAAAATAAGAATTCCGTCGAGGAGGATAATATCCCTGGGTTCGACCAGCCTTGTCTCCTCTTTCCTGATATGTTTGGTGAAATCATAGATAGGGATTTCGACCTGGTAGCCCTTTTTTAGTTCCTTGACATGACGGATCATAAGCTCGGTTTCCAGCGACGAGGGGTGATCAAAGTTTTGCTGGGTCCGCTCACGGAACGGAAGGTGCTTCAGGTCCCGGTAGTAGGAGTCGTGCTGCAGCAGGAGGATACATTCTTCTCCGAAGGTGTCGATAATATGGCGGACCACCGTCGTTTTACCGGATCCGCTTCCGCCTGCTACGCCAATAATTAATGGTTCCAAAAGGGACGGTTATTCTGTCTGCAGTTGGTAATTTCGTTCGTACTGCTGCTTGTAATCCCGGATCGCTCTGAAAATGGCCGAAGCCATGATATTCTGTCCGTATTCCGTGGTAAGGTACTGTGCTTCATTGGGGTTGCTGATAAATCCTGTTTCAATCAGTACCGCAGGCATGGAAGCATGGTACAACACGACAAATCGAGCCTGTTTGACGCCCCGGGACCGGCGCTGGGCGCGCTCACTGAACTGGTGCTCAAGCATTCCGGCGATGCGTTCACTGGTCGAGATATATCCGCTGTTGGCCAGTTCATAGATCAGCAGTTCTTCCTGGCTGAGCTGTTTCTGCTCAACATTACTGTCGGCGCGTACCACTTTGTTCTCGCGTTTCATCACTTCAAGGGCCGTTTGACTTCGCTCCAGTCCGAGGAAATAGACCTCCGAACCATAGGGCTGCCGGGAGTGGTTGGAATTGCAGTGAATAGACACGAAAAGATCCCCCTCTTGACGGTTGGCTATGCGTCCGCGTTCCTCAAGCTCTATAAAACGGTCGTCATCACGCGTATATACCACCTCAACATCCGGCAGGTGTTCATTGATGTAGCCCCCCACTTTCTCGGCAATCTGCAGCACGACCTTTTTTTCCAGTATATTATTATGACCAATGGCCCCGGTATCATGTCCGCCGTGTCCCGGGTCGAGGACAACCACGTCAAACTTCATCTTATCTTTCACCCTGTCGTAATTGGTGTTTTCCGGCAGAGGTTCTTCTTCCGGTTGCAGGCTGTCGGGAGGGAAGGGGGATTCCGTCCACCGTATGGCTGCCAATCCCTGTGTCTGCTGTTCCAAAACCTGGCGATCTGTATGGCTGAGTCCCAGTAATAAATCATCACTTTCGGCATCCGGATAAAATTGACTTTCGTAATAGTTATCCGGGTTAAGCCATATATCCACACCGATACCGTTGGGGATATCGTAAAATTGGACCTCGCCAAAGAGCGATGATTCGTCTGGAACGGTAATATTTTCAGGATCTATCTTATCGTTAAAAATAGCAAGCTGGATAAGATGGGTCTCGGGCTGGTATACCCGAAAAGAATCGGCCGGCTGTTGCATATTAAACCGTACGACCTGCCCCTTTCCATCGCTTCGAACGGCAGTAGAAAGGTGGGTGAGGGAATTGCCAGCATTCTTCTGGGCTTGTGAAAGCGTGTTACAGCTCGTTAAAAAAAGACAACTTAGTATAACTACTAAAAAAAATTGACCATATAAACGGCCATAATTTCCGGAGCCAGTAGCTTGTTGAGTCACCTTACCTCGTATTGGTTATAGAATGATAAACTTTACTGCTTCAAATTAAGTAATATTTGCACAAGAAAAAAAGGAAGAAGCGTCATATGATATGGCCGTATGACAAAGCTACGACTGTCAGCCTCCACGGTTGGAGAATGGTTTCCCGAAAAACAGGAACTGTGGGATTCACAGAGCCGTAGAAACCTGCGGTTTTCCGGACTCCGTTTACACCGGGACGGGAACTTTTTCCTATTCCCGCCAAAAAATTCAAATACTCCTTTCAAAAAGTTGATTATGGCTGTTTTATCAATTACAATAAAACTACATCCTACCTATAAAAATATAGAAACGGAGGTTTATTTATGGAAGAAAACGCCTTTCTGGAAGCTGCGGAAAATGGAGATATGGAAGCAGTAAGGAGACACCTCTCGGAGGGAACAGATGTTGACACCAGTGATGAGCATAAGCGAACGGCTCTCATGAAAGCAGCCAAGCACGGACATACTGAAATCGTGAAATATCTGCTTGATGAGGGAGCGGATGTGAATGTGCGGGACAACCGGGGGACAAGCGCTCTCTACTGGGCGTCCAGTAACGGCCATTATGAAATTGTGCAGCTTCTGATTAAGCATCGCAGTGATGTGGAAGTTCATGACGACCGGGGATGGTCGGCTAAAGACCAGGCCAGCTATCACCAGCACGATGACATCGTGCATATGTTGGAGGAAGCCGGCGCCCGCTGACGGACAGTTTAAGAGGATAGCAGGAAAATCGTCGGTTCTTTATGTAAAGAGGGACCCGAATCCTGTCTCCAGCGGCGGATAGGCTGGGAAATGATACGCTCGCCGGGCAGCGTCAGGTTCGTAGCCGTACAGAAACGGGTGTCGTCTCTGCAGTGGGCGATAATATCTTTGACCATCGCATCATTGCGATGGGGCGTTTCCATAAAGATCTGGGTCTGAGTGCTTTTTCGGGCCTTTTTTTCCAGATCCAGCAGGGCCTGGCGCCGTTTGTCCCGGTCGATAGGAAGATAGCCGTGAAAGGCAAACTCCTGCCCGTTAAAGCCGGACCCCATCAAAGCCAGCAAAATCGAAGAGGGGCCCACCAGCGGTGATACGTGAATATCCTGGGCATGAGCCATCTTTACCAGTTCTGAACCGGGATCGGCAATCACGGGACACCCCGCTTCGGATAAGAGTCCGGCATCGCGTCCCTGTTTCAGCGGATCCAAAAAAGAGGCGATTTCATGCACCGGCGTCTTTTTATTTAGCAGCAGGAAGTCAATTTCATAGTCGGGGATGGTGTCTCCCACCCACTGCAGGTAACGCGAGGCCGTCTGGATATTTTCCACAATCAGGACATCCAGCCGGCGTATGATAGTAAGCACGTATTCGGGAATGGTGTTGTTCTCGGGTGTTTTGCCAAGCGTGTTGGGGACGAGGTAGAGGGTCCCCCGATCGGAAGAAGAGCCGTTGTTCTTCATGGGAGTCAGTGATCGATTCTTTCTATTTCAAGTTGTTCGGTCCCTTCCCGTGCCTTTTTGCCGGCATAGCGATGTACTACCACCGCAATGATCACGGTAATGAACAGGGCTACGATCGCCATGGCCAGGTTGGTCAGTACCAATCCCCTCTGGGTTCTGTAGGTGGGCATCATTACAATTTCCTGGAAGGCACCGGCTTGATAACGGATGGGCACCACCCGGATCTGCTGCAGCTGTCCCGCCATCTCCACCGGCAGCGATAGTTTTTTTTGTATTTCCCGGTCCTGTTGATCCTCAAAGCGCAATACGATATAACCGTTGGTTTGAGCGGCTATCTGTTTCAGTTCATAATCGATAACTTCCGCAGTATAGCTGTCGCCGTTTTCGTACGTATCGACGATGCCGTACCAGACCATGCCCTGGTGAAGACAGAGGAAGGTAAAAGTGGCTGGAATCAGCCATACAAGGTAAAGAAATTTATAAGAGTTCATGTGTGTGCAATCCAGTCCGTTAGTAAAAAAGGGCGTAATAGAGAACGTAGAGCCAGCTCAGTAAGCCGTGAATAATCGCCCAGAGGATGGACTCATTGACCGACCACGAAATAGCAATGGCCAGTGCCGAACCGAGGGTGATACCCCCGCGAACCGATTCCGTTACTTTATTGGTTGAATTTGCCATAGCAGAAGTTATTCATTGATGTGCTGAAGATTGAGAGGGGTAAAGATAATCATAATAATTCAGTTATTAGTAAGCTGCCGGAGGGTGGTCTCGCGCAGGGCCGGATCCCACATCAGGCGCTGCTGGAAATCCTGGTGCATCATATTACTGCTCATATGAAACCAGAGGCCAACCTGCAGGGAATCAAAGAAAACGGCCTGACCGAACGGCTCCTGCGAGTAGGTCGAAGCCCCGTAATCCAGTCCGTTAAGCAGTCCCATCCGATTATCGTAAATAGCGCCGTAGAAATCAAAGTCGCTGTTTAAACTTTGTCGTTCCAGGGGCCAGGACATGATACTCCTGACCCGTTTTGATACGGCTGGCGAAATGAGCCTGTCCTGTTGAAGTCGGATCATAAGCCCGGACAGCTCGCCTGCGGTTGACTGTGGAAAAAAGCCCAGTGCATCCCGGCGGTCCGCAAACTGCATGGCAAGTCCCTGCGATGCCCTGAAGAGATCCTCAATACGGTTGCGGAATGCAGTATCCGCCTGGTATTGTTGAGCATTTGTCAAAACCGCCTCCCGGAACTCCTGGTCTGACAGGTTGCTGAGATGCTTCAGGTGAGCACGGGCAACGGTGTCGTGTGCGGCCGGATTGATGGTTATGTAGAGCCCGGAGAAGGGCAGGGGCCGGTCGGTATGCTGCAGTTTCAGTTGTTTATAGGTATGGGTGATGGCCTCTTCTCCCAGCCGGTAATACAGGTAATCGGAAATAGCCAGATCATTAAAAATAATACCCGCCTGGATGAGGTCCCCCAGGGCAACTTCGCTATCAGAGGTAACAGCTCCCTCGTCTTCGAGCGCTGCTTTGGCATCCTCGTGGTTGGTGGCATCGATATAGGGAAGCTGGTAGGCATCCACCTCTTTCAGGGGAATACGCTCGCCGGGGTCGAGGGAATCATTTTCGACCAGGCGGGCGTAGGTTGTTATCAGGAAAAAATTCGAGAGCGTGCCCATGGTGTGCGGCTGATCCGCCCCATAAGAGATAACGGTATCCGGGTTGGTTGCAGACCGCGAGACTACAGCGGTATTCCGGGGATGTTCGCCAATGTATTCGGTAAGTCCTTTCAGCGAGGTGGTCCTCGATACCCATTCCTGTCCCTCTTGCAGGTCATCGCTGTTTTCAAAAAGGGTAAAGAGGGCATTCAGGTTAAAGCCGAAGACGATCAGGAAGACCAGCAGAAGGGAACCGACGGCGGCGCCAATAAATTTCAGGATACGCATGAATAAAATAAATAAAACTTTAAATATGAGAGCGTCTTGTAATACCGCTCTTTTAGCCAATCCGTGCATTTTTTTTGCGCATTCAAAACCCCCGCATCGGCCTCATATATATAATATCTATCTATATTTATATGCTGCGATTTTGAACTCGCTCAGGCTTTTGATGCTCAGGCCTGGAGATGGACCAACATTCCCGGTTTTCCAAAGCCCTTTTATGAACACGAAAGATAAAGATCCTGGAAATGGAAATCAGGGCTAAATAGTAAAAAGTAGAAAGTAGTAGGTCCAAAGGTTCCCCATTTAATACTTTTTACTTTCTACTTATGACTCAGTTCAGCTCACAAACTGCATCATCAGGGCACAGAGGTAGGCCGCATAGGTGCCGAGGGCATAGCCCAGCACCGCCAGGAGAACTCCCACCGGTGCCAGGGCGGGATGGAAGGCCGAGGCCACAATGGGAGCCGAGGCCGCACCGCCCACGTTGGCCTGGCTGCCCACGGCGATAAAAAAGAAGGGAGCATTAATAAGCTTGGCAACCAGGAACAGAATGAGCACATGGATCAGGATCCACATCAGCCCGATCAGGAAAAAGCCCGGGCTCTCGAAGATTGCCAGCACATTCATCTTCATCCCGATCGTGGCAACCAGCATATACAGAAACAGACTCCCCACCTTGGAAGCACCGGCCCCTTCCAGCTTCCGCGCCCGGGTAAAAGAGAGCAGCAGTCCCCCCGTGGTGGCGATGACGATAATCCAGAAAAAACGGGAATCGAGGCTCAGCTGGCTGAGTTGCGGGGCATTTTCGGCAATCCAGGGGGCAATAGCATCGCCTCCGAGGTGTCCGACTGCCGTAACTACAAAAGCAACGGCCACCATGCTGGTCAGGTCGGCCAGTGTGGGTATTCTGGCAATACTCGCCTTATAGTTCTCAATTTTTTTGCGCAGCTCGGTGATGGGGGTGGCATCCGCATTAAACCAGCGGTCGATCCGCTCGGAAATGCCGGCGCCATAGAGCAGGAAGCCCAGCCAGATATTGGCCACGATGATATCCACCGTAACCATGGCTGAGAACAGGTTGTCACTGGGATCGAAGACTTCGTACATGGCCGTCTGGTTGGCTCCGCCCCCGATCCAGCTGCCGGCAACCGTTGAGAGTCCGCGCCACAGGGCTTCCGGACCTTCCCCGCCCACCAGCTCCGGCGAAAAATAACCGGCCGTCAACACGGCCAGGGGTCCCCCGATAACGATACCCAGCGTCCCCGCCAGAAACATGATAATGGCCTTGGGACCCAGACCGATGATGCCTTTGAAATCTATGCTCAGCGTTAACAGCACAAGGCTTGCCGGCAGCAGGTAGCGTGAAGCCACAAAGTAGAGATTCGATTCCTCACCGGAGATCAGTCCCAGTGAATTAAAGATGGATGGAATAAAATAGCAGAGCAGGAGGGAGGGGACAAACGTATAGAATTTTTGCCATCTGGGGTTGTCGCTGCTGGACGTAATGAAAATTAAAGCCAGTATAAGCAGCAGGATACCTAAAACCACCGCATCGTTGGTGAAGACCGGAGCAGCAAAAAATATATGCATAGTTTCTCTATTTATTGATAATGAGGCCTTTTGCAAAGCCGTTCTTTTGGCCAATGCCGGCGTTATCGGCCGGTTGAAATCGCGAGACCGGTCCCTGCGCCGCGTTGCCTTCCCGGACGCTGTCAAGCCAAAGGCTTCGAGTGATGTGCGAATCGTTCGCCCGTCCCTTGCATGCAGAAAACATTTGGAATCCGGTGGACTTGCACATAATCCCGGAACTTTCGGGGATGAGAAATCTGGATTAGACTCGGAATCTACATTATATTTGGGGTTTTGTGCAAATGGTATGAAAATAGAGTTTGAAAAGGTTATACTTACCACTCTATTTTTAAACGAACATTTTTTGGGGAATGACAAAATTTGCTGTTATTGGAACCGGAAAAACCGGTGGAAAAGTTGTTGAAATATTAGATGATGAACAGGTGGTCGGACCTTTTAACTCCTCGCAGAAGCCGACGGCCAACGCATTGAACCAAGCTGATGCCGCTATTCTTTTCGTGCCGGGCGCTGCCGTCGAGGATTTGGTTGAACCTTTGATAACGTCGGGCATTCCGGCGGCGTGGGGGACAACCGGCTATGAATGGCCGGAAGATCTGGACAAACGCCTGCGGATACAGGGCATAAAATGGCTTCATGCTGCCAACTTCAGCCTGGGTATGAGCATCGTACGCCGCTGTCTGAAAGTTATTGGACAGAGTTCCCCGGTGTTGACGGATCCCTCATTCCATATTCATGAGATCCATCATATTCATAAACAGGATGCACCCAGCGGAACGGCCCTGTCGTGGCAGGAGTGGCTGGGACGCGAGGCGGAGATCAGCTCCGAACGGAAGGGGGATGTCAAAGGGATCCACCGGCTTGAAGTAAAAACGGAAACCGAATCCATCCGGTTGGAACACCAGGCCCACGACCGTAAAATCTTTGCCCAGGGTGCTGTTTGGGCAGCGGAACAGCTGACAAAACCGGAGATTGAGCCCGGATTTCACGATTTCTCCACTATTTTTGATTACATAATGCAACAGTCATGAAGATTACAGATACACAAACCTGGACCGCGGTAGTTACACCGATGCACGAGAATGGCGAACTCCACCTGGAGGATTTGGCGTCGCTGATCCATAAACAGGATGAGGCCGGTAATGGCGTGTTGGTATTGGGAAGTACCGGAGAGGGACTGGCCCTGGGTCTGGAAGATAAAAAGGAGGTCATCAAGACCGCCTCGAGCCTGAATATTGATATCCCTGTGATGGCAGGCGTAGGGGGCTTCAACCTCCGCGACCAGCTGGAGTGGATAGAATACTGCCACCAGTTTGAGATCGACGCCTTTCTGCTGGTCACACCGCTTTACGCCAAACCGGGTGCAAAGGGGCAGACCCAGTGGTTTAAATCGCTTTTGGACGCCGCCGGCAAGCCCTGCATGGTGTATAACGTCCCCTCCCGAACGGGCGTTAGAATGAGTGTTGAGATGCTTATGGAGCTGCAGGGACATCCGAATTTTGAGGTGGTTAAAGAGGCCAGTGGAAGCATAACCGACTTTCAGAAATACAGCGCAAGTGCGCCGGAGCTGGCTTTTTACAGCGGTGACGATGCCATGACCCCCTTCTTTGCGATGGCCGGGTGCACGGGGCTGGTCTCCGTAGCCTCGAACGTGTGGCCGGAAGCCGTACACCGCTACGTGCAGTGGTGTATGGAGGGACGTGGACCGGAACTGCTCCCGCTCTGGCAGGAGTGTGCGGATCTGTTGTTTGAGGCTCCCAACCCCGTGCCGGTCAAAGTGCTGCTCAAAGAGAAAGGCTGGATTTCTTCCTCTGTGCTGCGTCCCCCGCTGACCGAAGATGAACTGGGTGATATCAGTTTATTGAAAAATGCAGATCAAATGATCTCGGACTGGTATGACAAAACGAATGACGACTGATTGAACCGATACTCCAGGGCGCTATAAGCCTCTGGCTTATATTATCATTATTTAGTTGAAAGAAATCTAATTGACAAATAAAAGAGTTAAACACTATGAGTGACAACAACTGGGAAATCATTTTAGATCAGCTTGAAGAGGGCGAAGTCCGCGCCGCAGAACCCAGGGGAGGCGGATGGGAGGCTAACATAGAAGTAAAAGAAGCTATACTGGCTTCCTTTGGCGCCGGCGAAAATACCGAATATTCCGGCATCTACGACGGCTTTGTTGACAAACAGAATCTCCCTCCCCGGCGGTTTACCGTAGCCGACAGCGTACGTCTTGTCCCCGGCGGA